>NZ_JAXDEQ010000090.1:0-2615 GCF_035065025.1 Pseudomonas sp. YuFO8
ATCGATGCAATACTCAAGGACGCCGTCGCCGGCAAGCCGGGCTCCTACAGGTCCGCGGTGGCCACGGACTCACGTGCGGCGCAAAACATTGTAGGAGCTGGCTTGCCAGCGAAGAGGCCCTCAAGGACACCATAGCCAGCAAGCCAGCGCCCACAAATCATTTACGCTTGGGCAACGTCCAGTTCGGTCGTATGAAGTGGCAGGTGTAGCCGTTGGGGTAGTGCTCGAGGTAGTCCTGATGCTCAGGTTCCGCCTCCCAGAACGGCCCGGCGGGTTCGATCTCCGTGACCACCTTGCCCGGCCACAGGCCAGAGGCATCAGCGTCGGCCACTGTATCCTCGGCCACGCGCTGTTGCGCTTCATCCAGATAATAGATCGCCGAGCGATAGCTCATGCCGATATCGTTGCCCTGACGATTGAGGGTGCTCGGATCATGGATCTGAAAGAAAAACTCAAGGATCTGCCGATAACTGATCTGCTCCGGGTCGAAGTCGATTTCGATCGCTTCGGCGTGGGAGCCATGGTTGCGATAGGTCGCATTGGGCACATCACCACCGGTGTAGCCCACCCGCGTGGAGATCACGCCAGGGTAGCGCCGCAGCAGATCCTGCATGCCCCAGAAGCAGCCGCCGGCGAGGATGGCGGTTTCGGTGTTCGTCGTCATCAGTACGCACCTCCCATCAAAGCGCGGCCTCCGGAGGGGAGGCCGTCAGTCCCTCAATGCATCTTGCTGTGATCCATGTTGCCGTGATCCATCGTACCCAGTGCCCGGGCCTCGGCGTCTACCTTGATCGTCTCTTTCTCGCCCTTGGCGTTTTCCACGGTCAAGGTCAACGGCACTTTGCTACCTTCCTTGATCTGGCCCGTCAGGTCCATGAGCATGATGTGGTAGCCATGGGGATCGAAGCTCACCGGCTTGCCGGCCGGCAACGCCACGGACTCGACCTGCTGCATGCTCATCACATCGTCTTTCATGCTCGACTGGTGAATCTGCACCAACTTCGCCACGGGCGACTGCACGCTGAGCAGCTTGCTGTCAGTGTCGGCCTGCAAGGTCATGAAGGCGCCGCTCGAAGGCTGGCCGGCCACCGTCGCCCGAACCCAGGCGTCGTTGACCTGGGTTTGCGCGGACACCTGCCACGCCATGCCGATCAGGGCCAGGCCCAGGGCCAGTTGTTTGATACGTGGTGCGCAAAACAAAGTCATCAGCAGACCTCCATGACGGTGAGCAGGTCTTCTGCGCACTCTTGAGCGGTAAGGGACGCGGACAGGCCGAGGCGCAAATTGCCCCGGGAGTCGAACACGAAGCTGGTCGCGGTATGGGACAGGGTGTAGGTATCGCCGCTGGGGACTTTCTCGAAGAATACGCCGAACTCCTTGGCGGTGGCGGCGGTTTCTTCCAGGGTGCCGGACAGCGCTTCGAAACTCGGGTCGAAGGCCTTCACGTACTTGTCGAGCAACTCGGGGGTATCGCGTTCGGGGTCCAGGGTGATGAAGATCACTTGCAGGCGCTCGCCATCGCGGCCCATCAGTTTTTTCGCCTGGGCGGCGCGGGCCAGCGTGGTCGGGCAGACGGCCGGGCACTGGGTGAAACCGAAGAAGATCATCGGCATCAGGCCCTGATAGCTGCCGAGCATGCGGGTTTCGCCGTCGGCATCCTTGAGCTTGAAGGAACGCCCCATGATCTTGTCGCTCAGGTCCTTGCCGTACTTGAACGACAGCTTGCTGCTGTCATCACAGCCGGCGAGCAGGCCGAGGCTCAGCAGGCTCATGCCTTGCAGGACCGTGCGGCGGGAATACAACGTACTCATGGAAAAAAGCATCCTGTGTAGCGACTGGAAATCTACAGTGGCTGATCTCTGAGACGAGAAAAAGCGCGTGGATGTTAACAAACTGTTGCCCGTTGGCGCTCAATCGATGGCCAGCCGGTCATGCGCCAAAAGGTCGCGGTCGGTGTAATACATGAAAATACAAACGCGGCGGATGCCGACACATTGCAGATACAAACTTGCGATTAGATGGCGCTTTCCAACGAGTTGAAGCGAGTATCGTCATGATCCGTAAACTGCAGCAAGCCGCCCGTTTCCTTGGCCAGAGTGCGCGTTTGATGGTGGGCGTACCTGATTACGACAACTACGTTGCGCAGCGGGCGATCACCCATCCGGGGGAGCCGGTGATGAGCCAGGAGGCGTTTTTTCGTGAGCGTCAGGAGGCGCGTTTCGGTCGTGGGAAATGTAATACGCGGTGTTGCTGATGCTGCAAACTCCCGCTTATGGCCCCGATCCACTGCAGGGCTGGCTCGCCCGAGATGGCCTCATAACGGCCACCATCGCATCGCCAGCAAGCCGGCTCCTACGGATATGCGTCACGCCAAAAATTCAACTTACCTGAGCGAAACCTGTAGGAGCTGGCTTGCCAGCGATGGCGGCATAACGGCCACCATCGCATCGCCAGCAAGCCGGCTCCTACGGGTATGTGTCACGCCAAAAATTCAACTTACCTGCACGAAACCTGTAGGAGCTGGCTTGCCAGCGATGGCGGCATAACGGCCACCATCGCATCGCCAGCAAGCCGGCTCCTACGGATATGTGTCACGCCACAAATTCAATTTACCT
>NZ_JAXDEQ010000091.1:0-2588 GCF_035065025.1 Pseudomonas sp. YuFO8
AACCTGTAGGAGCCCGGCTTGCCGGCGAAGGGGCCCGTGAGATCGCCTTCGCCGGCAAGCCGGGCTCCTACAAGGGCAGTGTTTCAGGCGAAAAAAAGGGGCGCATTCAATGCGCCCCTTTTTTTCGTCATAGCTACAAATCAGAACGCCGGCACGACCGCGCCTTTGTACTTCTCGAGGATGAAAGCCTTCACTTCCGGACTGTGCAGGGCAGCGACCAGCTTCTTCATCGCTTCGCTGTCCTTGTCGTCCGGGCGGGCGACCAGGATGTTCACGTAAGGCGAGTCGCTGCCTTCGATGACCAGCGCGTCCTTGGACGGATCGAGCTTGGCTTCCAGCGCGTAGTTGGTGTTGATCAGCGCCAGGTCGACCTGGGTCAGTACACGCGGAATGGTCGCGGCTTCGAGCTCACGGAACTTCAGGTTCTTCGGGTTCTCGGTAATGTCCTTGACCGTCGACAGGATGTTGTTCGAATCCTGCAACTTGATCACACCGGCCTTGGCCAGCAGCAGCAGCGCACGGCCGCCGTTGGTGGCGTCGTTCGGGATCACCACGGTGGCGGTGCTTGGCAGTTCTTCCAGAGTCTTGTACTTGCTGGAGTAAGCGCCCAGGGGTTCCAGGTGCACGCCGGCAACCGAAATCAGGTTAGTGCCCTTGGCCTTGTTGAATTCATCCAGGTATGGCTGGTGCTGGAAGAAGTTGGCGTCCAGGCGTTTTTCCGCGACCTGCACGTTCGGCTGGATGTAGTCGGTGAAGACCTTGACCTTGAGGTCGACGCCTTGCTGGGCCAGTGCCGGTTTCACGAACTCGAGGATTTCCGCGTGCGGAACCGGAGTCGCCGCGACAGTCAGGGTGTCGGCGGCATGGGCGGAAAAGGCTGCAACGGCAGCGAACGCGACGAGTAGTTTTTTCATTCAGCTAACTCCTTTTGGGTACCCGCTTGCGGCGCCCGTTTGGCGCCTGCCAGCGAATGGCCGGCTCATTGATCATTTACGAGAGCTTTTTATTTCCGGGAAAAATGCACAACCAGCTTGTCGCCTACGGTTTGCAGGACCTGCACCAGCACCAGCAGCAGCAGCACCTGTCGGCCTGACGCCGAACTCTGTTGAAGACCTGCAGAAAGTGGCCAACGCCGTGAGCATTCCGTTCACTCCGGCGGACACCAGCAAGCCGAACTACACCGTCGACCACAGTGGGCAATCTGGCGGTGATCGGGACGGACGGGACGCAGCGCGGGTTTATCCGGGCGCCGTTGAACAATGTGAAGCTGGTGGCGCAGCTGCCGGTGATGCTTAAGCGACAATAAGAATCAGCATCACCAATAGCATTGCTCGCTTTACACAGTTTCTACTACGAGACTATCGCTGAAAATTGGGTTATTGATGGCGTATTAGGGCAACGTTGGCGCCAAAATTTTCCAGCCGTTCTTTTACAGGGACTAGAGATTCATACGCGGGCTTAAAGTGTCCCGAGCTATTCGTAATGCTGAAGCTCTTAATCCCTGTTCGAGTTATTTCGCCAGCACTTACCACTCCGGGGCTTTTTGTAACAGCGCTTAAAGCAAGATGACCAGAGCTTCCTATGAATAGCTCTTCGTACTGAGTGTATACGAAGTTGACCGCATCACTACCTAATGTCTTGGGTCTATAACCACGGAGCTCATGAGGATATGGGATTAAATCCAATTTCCCGGGGTTATTTATTTTTTCTATCGGAACTCTAAGGCTTAACCCCTCACTCCTGGCTTTTTTGTACTGATTGACAATTGTGTCAGGTGATACGCTTTTATCCAACTGGCGTTCATAAAGGGTATACCTTCTTGAAGCAGTGGGGGTAGCAGGAGGAGAAAAAGAAAATGCCGGTTTCTTTCTGATATTAAAAAATGATTTAAAATTCTTCCAAAAAGAATAATGCCCACTGTCGTCCCGCCTATTAATGGGATCTCCCAAACAATAAGCATAGGCATTCAATCCACCCATCCCAAACGGACTGAAGCTATCCGGGCTATGAAACCTTTTCAGCACTGGATTAAACGCCCGATAACCATTGCCCAACAAGTAATTCCCAGTGGTCAAGTCTGTTCGCTCGCCGTTGAACCCCAACAAACTTAGTAAGTCGCTTCTAGTTGGACGATGTCCGTACGGAGAATAGGCGAAGGGACTAGTTCGATTGATTTTATCTACCTGCAATACTGTTCGCATTTGATCTGTCGCCATCAGTGACGTTTCTACCAAATTGTCCTGTTGATCTTTCTGAGCCAGAAGTTGGTCGCCCTGTTGAAAAATCGAACGATGCGCCAATCCCTGAATCTCAGAGACCAAGCGACTTTTACAGTAAAAGCGCTGAAGTCCCTTATCGCCTGTCGCTCCGATGAGTCGGTCCAGCGGATCATAGTGGTAACGGCATAGCACGTTTTGAGCCTTCGCATTCATGAGCAAAACCTCTAAAAGTCTTTGATCTAGTATTTCAGCTTCGAAGATCAGCGAATATCTGTCTACTAGTAGAACTGATAGGGTGAAGGCCCACGCGGAACCTGTAGGAGCCCGGCTTGCCGGCGAAGGGGCCCGTGAGATCGCCTTCGCCGGCAA
>NZ_JAXDEQ010000092.1:0-2185 GCF_035065025.1 Pseudomonas sp. YuFO8
CTGGTGCTGTTGTTGTGCCAACAGTAAATTGTCGTGCTGGACAATGGAGTGGTGCAACGCCCCTTGTATTTCGGTGGACAAGCGACTGTTGCAGTAAAAGCGTTGAAGCGGGGGCTCTTGCGGTTGGGTGTGGCTTATCAGACGATCCACTGGGTCGTATCGGTAGTGACAGAGCTGGTTTTGCTGTGGAGAAGTCATTGGATGCTCCGGGCGCTCAAGGTCTGAGTGCTTGAGTATCTGTGATGACGCCAAGTTTGTGACCTAGCAGAACTGATAGTAGCAAAGCACCTGTAGGAGCCGCCGAAGGCTGCGATCTTTTGATCTTTTTACGTCGCACGCAAGGAAGATCAAAAGATCGCAGCAGACCTGGGATCAAGGAACCCGGCGCACCGAAGTGCCCCACGCACAGCCACCATAACGGGGTGACACTGACGCGCCTTGAAATTGACCGAACTGCTAAACCCGACCGCTGAAAATGCAGCAGCAACAGTCTTCGCTGGCAAGCCAGCTCCTAAAAAAACGTGCCTTTACCGTGGTTTCGTGCGCGACATATACCTTGCCGGCGAAGGCGGCCTTGAGTCTGGTGCTGCTCTATCGGGCCTCTTCGCTGGCAAGCCAGCTCCTACAGGGGAATGCGTTCGCTTGAAATCAGGTCGGCTCGTAGGCCGCCTCGCTAGCGTGAACCAGACGGCGAACGTGCAGCAGTTTGGTACGGCTAACAGTGCGACTGTGATGCAGAAGTAATCGCGCGGGGGGTGGAAGAGCCGCGGCCCTTGAGGGAGGGTCGCGGTTTTTTTACGCATTCAAAACAACATGATTGGTTGTCCCACTGCCTTCGCGAGCAGGTTCCCACAGCTGGCTGAATACAATTAAAACGAACTCCCTGCCTTTCGAATCGCATGTACGATCAGGCCCGCGCAGAGGCCCTATGCTGGAAATCGACTACCTCCTTAATGATTCCAGGAGGCGATCGGCAAGCAAATCTTCAGACCTGCTCCCGTAAGTAACGTCGTTACGATTAAAATAACCCTGCTCATTTCTCATCCTGGAAATCATATCACTTCTTGCGTCCCGTCTAACTATTGCGATATGATCAGCCATTGACTTTGAATTCGTGATTGATGGATCCAACTTTTTAAACGATGCACTACCAATGCCTTTTGCCTTAGGAATATGAAATCCCGGTCGACCCGGCGGAAAGTAAATACTCCGCAACCATGGATTGATACGTACGTTGTTTTTTCGCATACTTGTGATCCTAGCGCGCAAATTTGCATCTGAAGCAGCTTGAGCATTAGCTTGGATTGTTTTTGAAACCAGCATCAAATTATCGATATCCTTTTGACCAAGGTACTTGGATATATGCTGAAATAAGGGATTATTCTCGAGCAACACAGGCTGCGGGGCACGCGCCCCTCTCCACGCGAAGAAACTGGCAGGTGGCTCTATTGATTTTCTTTGAGTTTTGTATAGCCATTTCAACGCAGCATATTTAACAAGCGGAGAAAAATGTCCGCTGGAATCATATCGATTGATCGGATCATTCAAGCAATATGCATAATTATTAAGTCCTCCCCTCCCGAATGGACTCCAACTATCCGGACTGTTAAACCGCATCAATACCGGGTTAAACGCTCTATAACCATTACCCAACAAATAACACTCAGTCACCGGGTCCGGTAATTCGCCGTTGAATCCCAACAAACTCAGCAAAGCACTTTCAGGGCGGCGGTGACCATAGGGTGAATATGCGATGGGTTGCCGTTGATGATTGGCTTTGAGCGTATGGAGTACCGAGCGTTGTACATCCGTGGCAATCAACGTGGCGTCGAGCGCATTGCCCTGGTGCTGTTGTTGTGCCAACAGTAAATTGTCGTGCTGGACAATGGAGTGGTGCAATGCCCCGTGAATTTCAGTGGCCAAGCGACTGTTGCAGTAAAAGCGTTGAAGCGGGGGCTCTTGCGGTTGGGTGTGGCTGATCAGACGATCCAGAGGGTCGTATCGATAGTGGCAGAGCAGATTTTGCTGGGGGGAAGTCATGGGATGCTCCGAGCGTTCAAGGTCCGAGCATTTGAGTATCTGTGGTGTAACCAAAGTTGTGACCTAGCAGAACTGATAGCAGCAAAGCACCTGTAGGAGCCGCCGAAGGCTGCGATCTTTTGATCTTTTTACGTCGCACGCAAGG
>NZ_JAXDEQ010000093.1:0-2142 GCF_035065025.1 Pseudomonas sp. YuFO8
ATCAACGGCACCTATGGTTACCTGACCCTGGATGCGGCGGGCAACGCCGTGTACCACAGCTACCCGAACTCGGTGAGCGCGCCGGGCGCGAGCGATGTGTTCACCTACACCTTGCGCGATGCCGACGGTGACGAAAGCACCACCACGGTGACCATCGACGTGCACAACAGCTGCCTGGTCGCGGCCAGCGATCACGACGTGACCGTGTATGAAAAAGCCCTGGACCCGTACCAGGACGGTCAGGACCTGGCGCCCGGCACCGTGACCGGCAGCCAGCCATACAACACCGGTGAAACCGCCAGCGGCACACTGGTCGGTGCAGTTCACGGCGGCAGCGGCGCCATCACCTACAGCCTGCTCAGCAATGCCATCGGCACCTACGGCCAGCTGCTGCTGAACCCGGACGGCAGCTACACCTACACCCTGACTTCGCCGGCCAGCACCGCACCGCAAGCCAACGACGGCGCCAACACCCTGCACGAAAGCTTCACCTACCAGGCCGTCGATGGCCTGGGTAATGTGGTCACCAGCACTATCGTGATCAACATCGTCGATGACGTGCCAACCGCTATCCCGGACATCGCCTCGGTGGGAGAGGGCGGCTACATCGGTGGCAACGTACTGTGGAACGACAACGTGGGTGCCGATGGCCAGTTCGCTGGCGGTGGCGTGGTCGGCGTGCGCGCAGGCTCCGACACCTCGACCCCGGTGCACGGCGGCCTGAACACCCAGATCAACGGCACCTACGGTTACCTGACCCTGGATGCGGCAGGCAACGCGCTGTACCACAGCTACCCGAACGCGGTGAGCGGCCCGGGTGCGAGCGATGTGTTCACCTACACCCTGCGCGATGCCGACGGTGACGAAAGCACCACCACCGTCACCATCGACGTGCACAACAGCTGCCTGGTCGCGGCCAGTGACCAGGACGTGACCGTCTTCGAAAAAGCCCTCGACCTGAACCAGGATGGCCAGGACCTTGCCCCCGGCAGCGTGACCGGCAGCCAGCCTGGCAATAGCGGCGAAACCGGCAGCGGTACCCTGGTCGGCGCGGTGCATGGCGGCAGCGGCAGCATCACCTACAGCCTGGTCAGCAATGCCATCGGCACCTACGGCCAGTTGCTGCTGCATCCGGACGGCAGCTACACCTACACCCTGACATCGCCGGCCAGCACCACGCCGCACGCGGACGACGGCGCCAATACCCTGCACGAAAGCTTCACCTACCAGGCCACTGACGGCCTGGGCAACATCGTCACCAGCACCATCGAGATCAACATCGTCGACGACGTGCCCCAGGCGATCGATGACCACAACCTCAATACTGCCTCGGAAACCCTGCTCACCCTCGAAGGCAACGTCCTGGGCAACGACGTGCAAGGCGCCGACCGCGTCGTGACCGGCCCCAACAGTGGCCCGATCACCCCCGGCACCTTCGTCGGCACCTACGGCACCCTGGTGCTCAACGCCAACGGTACCTACACCTACACCCTCAATCCCGGCGACGCTGACTTCAAGGCCTTGCACGCCGGCGGCAACGGCACCGAGACCTTCACCTACACCCTGACCGACGCCGACGGCGACAGCAGCACCGCCAACCTGGTGCTGAACGTGCACAACAACGACGACGGGGTGACCCTCGGCGGCCTGGACGTCGCAGGTGGCGAACTGACCGTCTACGAGAAAAACCTCACCTACGGCAGCGACCCCGACGCCCCGGCGCTGACCCAGCACGGGACCTTCACCGTGAACGCCCCGGATGGCCTGCAGAGCCTGAGCATTTCCGGCGTCGAGATCATCAGCGGTGGCGTGGTCCAGGGCTTGCCGATCTCCGGCAGCACCTGGATAGGCAGCACCCTGACCATCACCGGTTTTGACCCAGCCACCGGCGTGGTGAGCTACAGCTACACCCTCAACTACACCGAAACCCATCCCAACGCCGACGGCGCCAACAGCATCACCGAGAACTTCGAAGTCATCGCCGTGGATGCCGACGGCAGCGAGGCGCGTGGCGAAATCAACGTCAAGGTGGTCGACGACCTGCCGACCGCCAAGCCCGATGCGACTTCGGTGGCCGAGGGCGGCACCGTCACCGGCAACGTGCTGGTAAACGATATCGGCGGTTCCGATGGCTCCGGCGGT
>NZ_JAXDEQ010000094.1:0-1432 GCF_035065025.1 Pseudomonas sp. YuFO8
TCGACCTTGGCGTTCTGGCTCGACCGTTGCGCCAATAGCTGGTCGTCATGCTGGAAGATGCTGCGGTGCTGTGCACCTTGTATTTCGCTGGCCAAGCGACTTTTACAGTAAAAGTGCTGGAGGTCGGTCTGCTGGTGGAGCGTGGAGGCAACCCGACGGTCCAGAGGATCGTAGCGGTAGCGGCACAGTTCAGTTGATTGAGGGGAGGCAGGCATCTGTTGTACTCCATGTAAGGCCAAGTCCCCTAAGCATTGATCTTTTTACAGAAAATGCCCACTAGCAGAACTGCTAGTGTTTGAAAGCAACTAAAGACCCTTTTACTCATTTAACATCGGTAGAACTGTAAAACCTGACAGTAGCCACCCTGGCCGTTTGAGCGTTTCATTGTTCCCTGGCAGTCAGGGGGGCGCATTGGCGACTGGGGCTGGCAATCAGCCGCCGAGCGCTGGTGGCGCGGGGTGGGGCACAGTTCTGGTTGTGGTTGCCGACGCCCGACTGAACCGCTATCGACTTCCATTGCGAATAGCTGAAACCGTCGCATTGGTCGATGACGAAGACGGTACGTTTGGGCCACTCCGGGAGCTTCCTGGTGACTGAGTAGGCCTGGCGCTTTGATTGTTCAATGATCCTAGAATGCGATTCGGATCCTCCAACGAGTATGGAGGAGGATAGCCCCTGCCCTCGTAATGAGAACCCGATACAATTGTGTCATAAGCCGGCGGCGCATCTGATTGCGAAGTATTGACTAATGGTGCCCGATTCCTACGCGCAGCGCTGGGGGGCGATGGCTGAACAGTCACAGACAAGGTCCTGTTCAACTGACGGCCTCTGTTGTAGTGCGAGTTAAAACTACCAATCGCAACAACACCCGCAACAGCAGCAACAACCGCGAGCCCCGCCTGCAATTCGCCTTCGGTATATACAGCCCCAATTGCGCTTGAAACACCAACAAGGGTGGCAGCGCCGAAAAGCACTAAAGGAACAGGCGAATGCCCAGTCGGATCACTGAGGTTAACGGGATCCCCTGCGACGAACCCATACGCATTCAACCCACCTTCCCCAAACGGACTCAAACTGTCCGGGCTATCAAACCGCATCAACCTGGTGTTATACCGCCGATAGCCTTTACCTAAATCATAGTTTTCGGTCAGCGGGTCGAGCCGTTCGCCTTTGAATCCGAGCAGGCTGGGCAAGCCGTTCTTCGGGGGGCGCTCGCCATAAGGGGTGTAGGCGAAGGCTTGGGATTGCGTGGCGCTCTGCGTATTCAGCACCGAACGTTGCTGATCGGTTGCCAGCAAGGTGGTATCGACCTTGGCGTTCTGGCTCGACCGTTGCGCCAATAGCTGGTCGTCATGCTGGAAGATGCTGCGGTGCTGTGCACCTTGTATTTCGCTGGCCAAGCGACTTTTACAGTAAAAGTGCTGGAGGTCGG
>NZ_JAXDEQ010000095.1:0-1426 GCF_035065025.1 Pseudomonas sp. YuFO8
TGCCCATGTCGGCCTGGAACTTGATCGGCGACCAGACCCAGCACACCACGCCGGCAGCGAGGGTGATACCGACCAGCCCGACCACCCGGCCGGTGAACGACACGGCATTGCGGTAGGCCTGGGACAGCGGCAGGCCCTGGCGCTGGAAGTGCAATTGCACGCTGAGCAGGTACAAGGCGTAGTCGACGCCGATCCCCACGCCCAGGGCGATCACCGGCAGAGTCGCGACTTTCACGCCAATGCCCATGGCGACCATCAGCGCTTCGCAGAGGATCGAGGTCAGCACCAGCGGCAACAGCGCCACCAGCGTGGCGCGCCAGCTGCGGAAGGTGATCAGGCAGAACAGCGTCACCGCCAGGTAGACGTACAGCAGCATGGTGCGGTTGGCCTCGCGCACCACGATGTTGGTCGCGGCCTCGATACCGGCACTGCCGGCGGCCAGCAGGAACTGGCGATCCTCGGTGCTGTTTTCCTTGGCAAACTTGTCGGCAATCGCTACCACGGCGTCGAGGGTTTCCGCCTTGTGATCCTTGAGGAAAGCGATCACCGGCATCAGCGAGCAGTTGTTGTTGAACAGCTCCGGCGAGTTGACCGAGGCCTGCTGCGCGGCATAGTTCAGCACGTCCTGGTTGCGCTGGATGTTGTTGAGCTTGGGGTTGCCCTCATAGGTGCCGGCGGTGATCTGGCGTACCGCGTTGACCAGCGAAGCGGTGGCCTGCACGCCCGGATACTGCTGCAGCTCCCAGGCCAGGCGGTCGGCGAGGACCAGGGTCTTGTAGTTCAGGCAGCCTTCCGGCGCGGTCTTGATCATCACGGCGAACAGGTCGCTGGACAGCGCGTAGTGGCTGGTGATGTAAGCGTTGTCGCGGTTATAGCGCGAGTCGGCGCGCAACTCCGGCGCACCGCTTTCAAGGTCGCCGATCTTCAGTTGAAGGCTGACCACGAAACCGCCGATGCCCATCAGCACCGCGATCAGCACGGCACCGGTGGCCCACTTGCGCGTGGTGAAGCGATCGAGCAAGTCCCAGAGTTTGCCGAAGCCTTTGTGGTGCTCGGCACGGGTGTCGATTTTCAGCGCACGCTCGGCGGCCTTTCGGCCTACGCCGATGTAGGACAGCGCCACCGGCATCAGCAACAGCGAAGTGAAGATCAGTACCGCGACACCGATACTGGCGGTGATCGCCAGGTCCTGGATCACCGGAATGTCGATCAGCATCAACACGGCGAAGCCGACGGCGTCAGCCAGCAGCGCGGTAACGCCAGCGATGAACAGACGGCGAAAGGTGTAGCGCGCGGCGATCAGCTTGTGGGTGCCACGGGCGATGTCCTGCATGATCCCGTTCATCTTCTGCGCCGCGTGGGACACGCCGATGGCGAAGATCAAAAACGGTACCAGCACCGAATACGGGTCGATGGCGTAGCCCAG
>NZ_JAXDEQ010000096.1:0-1310 GCF_035065025.1 Pseudomonas sp. YuFO8
GCTGATTGTTATTGGTGTAGCCAGATCATCGCTATCCGAGCGCTATTGATAAATACCGCAACTGCCATACATTTCATCACGGGTATGAATATTACTTTTGTACACGAGCAGGCATTGGCCAGTGCGCCCCTCCGTGGGCTCTGGCCTTCGTTACTGCGACACGGTTTGCCGGGATGAAGCCGCCTGACGGCTTGAAGCGGTCTGCATGAGAAAGACCAAAATAGCGATCGCGCCTATGAGTCCTGGTACGGCAAAGATGAGGAAGCTCGCCTGCAGCGGCAGTGACGAGGCGTGCAGCGCGCCGCCCAGCAAGGGACCGATGATGGCGCCGGTGCGCCCGATGCCCATCGCCCATCCCAGCCCCGTAGAGCGTATGTGTGCGGGGTAATACTGCACCGTGCAGGCGTTGGCCAGGATCTGCGTGCCAATGGTGCACGCCCCGGCGATGGCGATGAGCAGATAGAGCACGGGTAACGGCGCCTTGAGCGCCAACAGGCTCAGGGCCAAGGCTCCACACGTGAAAAAGGTGAACAGGACCTTGGCGATGCCAATCCGGTCCCCCAGCCATCCTCCAGCGACCGCGCCGATGATCGCACCGAGGTTCAGCGCCAGCAGGAACGCCAGGCTGGAGTTCAGCCCATAACCGGCGGCAGTCATGAGTTTGGGCAGCCACGAGCTCAGTGCGTACACCATCAGCAGGCAACAGAAAAACGCCAGCCACAGCATGAAGGTGTTCACCTTACGCCCGTCCTGGAACAGCTGCGCAATCGACACACTCGTGCCTTTGGCGACCCTCTGGGTCAACTGGTCATTGGCGCCTGGTTGATAAGACGGCACGGCTTGTGCCAGCAGGTGTTGCGCCTTGACGGTCTGTCCGGTGCGCAGCAGGAAATCCATCGACTCGGGCAACTGGCGTATCAGCAGCGGCAGGGCCAACAGTGGGATCAGCGCGACATAGAATACGGCCTGCCATCCCCACTGCGGGATCAGCACCATGCCCAGGCTCGCCGAGAGCATTCCGCCTAACGAGTAACCACTGAACATGATCGCGACCAGGGTGCTGCGCGATTTCTTCGGCGCGTACTCGTTCATCAACGCCACGACGTTGGGCATCACCCCGCCGATGCCAAGGCCGGCGATGAACCGGCATATCGCAAACGCCTCGGGGCTCTGGGCCAGGCCATTGATGGCCGTGACCCCGCTGAAGATGGCGACGCACATCATGATGGTTTTGCGTCGGCCTATCCGATCCGACAATGAACCGAAAAACAACGCACCCAGCATCATGCCCACCAGCGCGCAACTGCCCA
>NZ_JAXDEQ010000097.1:0-1291 GCF_035065025.1 Pseudomonas sp. YuFO8
TCCAGGCGTATATTTCGCTCGATGCCGGCCCGCGCCAGGAACGTATCGACTTCGCCGTGCCCGGTGTTCGCCGCTACGACGCGAACGTGGTCATAACTGCAATAACGCTCCAGGGTCAGGGGTTCCCGGGTAGCGGGGTGGTCCTTGCGGCACATGCAGACATAACGATGGTGAAACAGGCGCTGCTGGAAAAATCCGGCCTGCAGGTGCGGCAGTAATCCGACGGCGAGGTCGATCGCCCCGTTCTGCAAGCCTTCGGCCAGGGTATCGGAGGTGTTGCGCAGGGTGCTGATCGAGCAACCCGGAGCGCGCTCGGCCAGGGCATCCATCAGCCGCGGCATGAAGTAGATTTCGCCAATGTCGGTCATCGCCATGGTAAAGCGGCGATTGCCGTTGAGTGGGTCGAAGGTGTCCTGGCGGTTAAGCGCATCACGCAAGGTCTGAATGGCCATGGCGACCGGTTCAGCCAGCTGCTGGGCGTAGGGGGTGGGCTCCATGCCTTGATAGGTCCGAACGAACAGTTCGTCGTTCAAGGTGATACGCAGTCGCTTGAGCGCGTTGCTGACAGCGGGCTGGGTCAGGTCGAGATGATCCGCCGCCGTCGATACCCGGCGATCGATCAGCAGTTGGTTGAAGACCAGCAGAAGGTTGAGATCAAGTTCACGTAATTCCATAACGCCTCGTGCAGATTGCGTGCTCATGAGGGCGAAGATTTTCGCCCGTGGATGGGTCTGCACCGCTCTGAAATCACCGCTGCAAGCGCCAAAGCCTAACAAGTGCCAGACCGTCGCGTCCATCGTGGGATCGATGGGACTTTGCTCTCCTTCGATCTTTATTCACGTTCGAAATAATGGGTATTCGCCTGGCTGCATTTATCAGGGTTGATGGTTTGCCCATGATCGACTCCATGCCCAATCTTGCACGTTCTGGGCACCGCGCTATTCCCGGAGGCGACAGATCCTCCGGCTCTATAACAATGACAAGAAGAGCGATGCCATGCGTACGATAGATGTATCGGCCCTGATTGACGGGGCACGTTTCAATACCTTCCATGCGCGCGTGCTGTTGTGGTGCGCGCTGATCATCATTTTCGACGGTTACGATCTGGTCATCTATGGGGTCGTGCTGCCCTCATTGATGGCCGAGTGGGGCCTCAGTTCGTTGCAGGCCGGAGCGCTGGGCAGTTGCGCGCTGGTGGGCATGATGCTGGGTGCGTTGTTTTTCGGTTCATTGTCGGATCGGATAGGCCGACGCAAAACCATCATGATGTGCGTCGCCATCTTCAGCGGGG
>NZ_JAXDEQ010000098.1:0-1102 GCF_035065025.1 Pseudomonas sp. YuFO8
CGCAAACCCCTGTAGGAGCTGGCTTGCCAGCGAAGAGGCCCTGTCAGGCAACTTGGCTTTCACTGATGCAACAAAAACCCGGATGTATAATTTGAGGCGTAACGCGAATTCATGAACACCGCAAACCCCTGTAGGAGCTGGCTTGCCAGCGAAGAGGCCCTGTCAGGCAACTTGGCTTTCACTGATGCAACAAAAAACCCGGAAGCTTTCACTGTCCGGGTTGGCTGCGTATCTGTGGTGATTTTTCGCAGTAACGACCTTTTCAGATCACAGTTCGTCCAGATCGGGAAAGATTATTTTCCCGATCACCCAAGGCTCAACAATCTCGTAATGCACCGAGCGTAGAAATGATCCCCATTCACGTCGGTTGTGGGCGTCCGGGCCGGTGACTGTAAGCAAAAGGTACTCGTCCCGAAAGGCGTCATAGGCATAGATCAGCCAAAAGTCATTGTCAGGATCGTTGACCAAGGCTGTGCGGTAGTACTGGCGGTTGATTTTCGCCCATCGCTCTTGAATCGCTTGGGTACTCGCCAAGTGGATGTGATACATATCGCACAGATCGAGTCGTTCGTCCCGACCGAAAATTGCAGGTAATTCATTACACACTTTGTAGTTGTAAAAGTGTGCAGCGAAGTTCTGCCAGTTGCCTATTTGTTCAAAAAGCGCGGAGATTTTGACGGCTGGCATCCAGGCCTACTTTGTAATAGGTAGCCTGCCAGTGATCACAAATTTATCGAACACTTTCTGCCCATCACGCGCGGCTTGCCGAACATCAAGGAATGTCAGTTCATCACGAACAGCCTTTTTGTTGGGTTTGTCCTTTTTGGTGGTGGCCATCGGAGCCTCCGAAGGGTGTGTATTCATACTGACCAGCTTATGTGAATAAGTTTTTTCCGGCAACGATAGATCCCGGCCCCGAGGGGGACAAGTCGGCGGCTTCTGGCGTATTTGTAGGAAAGAGCTCAAAGGTGTGCAGCCTGAATATCGTCGCCAACAATCATGGCCGCTTCGCTGGTAAGCCAGCTCACGTTTTGTGTGCAGCGCAGCCCCCTGTAGGAGCTGGCTTGCCAGCGAAGAGGCCCTGTCAGGCAACTTGGCTTTC
>NZ_JAXDEQ010000099.1:0-979 GCF_035065025.1 Pseudomonas sp. YuFO8
AGCTGGTGAGCGTGCCCTGGGTGCGCAGGACTTCGCGGTGCAGGTCGTCGCGCTCGATGTCGCTGATCAGTTGGCCGTCGAGGTTGAGTTGGTGCAGGTGACCGCTGCCGTAGTACAGGTGATTGAGGTGTTGGCCGGTGGGCAACGTCAAGGTGGTGAGGTTGCTCAGTGGATCGTATTCGTAGGACAAGGCGCCCTGAGCCGTCGTCTCCTGGACCAACCTGCCGAGCAGGTCGTAGGAAAATTCGAGCGTTTCTTCGCTGACGCCAATTTGCTTGCCCTGCGCGGTCGGCAGGCGCTGGATCGACAGCAGACGATCGCCGTCGTCGTACACATAATCCTGACGGGCATCGGCATTGAGTTTGGCCATTAGCCGACCAATGCTGTCGCGTTCGAATTCGGTGCGACGTTGTGGTCGCTCGCCGCGTTCACCGTAGCCGGTTTCGTCGACCTGGGTCAGATGCCCGCCCAGGTTGTAGCTGAAACGCCGGGTCAGGTTGTCGATGCGCTTTTCTTCGATCAGACGGTCGGATGCATCGTAGGCGAACTGGTACGCCGCGTTGTTTTCGTTGATCAGCGCGGTCAGGCGAATCGCCGGGTCGTATTCGTAGCGGATGCGCTGGCCCTTGGCGTCCTGGCGACTGCTCGGCAGGCCCCGGGCGGTGCGCAGCAGTCGGGTGGTCTGGCCCTTGCCGTCGGTGTGCGTCAGCACCTGGCCGAGAGCGTTGTAGGTGAACGACTCGGCGCTGCCATCCGGGTGATGGATGCGCAGCACTTCGCCGTCCGGCTTGCGCAGAAGCGTGGTGGTCTGGCCCAGCGCGTCGGTGACGGCGACCAGATGGTGGCGCTCGTCGAAGCGGTAGGTGGTGTTTTTACCGGAGCAATCCTGGAAGCGTTCGACCTGGGCCAGGGAGTTCCACCACAGGTATTTGGACTTGCCGGTTGCATCGATGATGGTGTGTGGCAGGCCGTCGTCGCC
>NZ_JAXDEQ010000009.1:0-202616 GCF_035065025.1 Pseudomonas sp. YuFO8
TTCGCGCAGCGGTAGTTCAGTCGGTTAGAATACCGGCCTGTCACGCCGGGGGTCGCGGGTTCGAGTCCCGTCCGCTGCGCCATATTCGGTCACCTGGAACACTGAACGCCAGGTCACCACGGAAAGCCCGCTTAGTGCGGGCTTTTTGCTGTCTGGCGTTTGGGTTTAGCGCCGGTCTTCCCCGGCATTCCGGTCGTGACGGTAATCGCTGACAGCCTCGTAAACGGCCTTGCGCAAGCGGTTGATGCCGCCGATGGGGCGATGCGCTTCAATTCCGAACCATGGGTTGAAAGACAGGTTGTCGCATTGCAGGTTCTGCGCCGGCGTGTCGAAGTCCTGGGCCGGTACCCTGACCCGCGCCACCGTCTGGAACGGCGCGTCACTCCCTTGCCATTCAATGCTGGTGTCTTCGATCGGCATGTACTTGCTCGCGTCCTGGCGCTGGATCTGCAGGACGAAGCAGGCGGGCATCCGATCGGTCGATAGCTGCTGGTACAGTGCGCTGCGCAGGAAATTCGGCAACTTCTGATTCTGCGCGGGCAGGGTGTAGGCCGGGCAGCTGTCAGGGTCGGGAATCACGCGAAACTTGGCATTGGCCTCGCCAAACTTGTAGGGCGAAACCGAAAAGTAGGTCGTGCGCGTCGGGCTTTCCGGGGCAGGGGAGAGTGTCGCCAGGGCAATGAACAGATGGCGCACCTGCCAACTGCGCGGGTCCCAGGACGGGAAGAAGGCCATGGCCTTTTTGCCGTCCGCCTGGGCGGCCACATTCTGACGATACTCGGCGACATCGCTGACAAAGAAGTTCGGATGACTGAACATCACGAAGTCCTGTTCTGCTCGATCCGCTTGGTCGCCGAGCAGCTGTTTGCCGGGCACATCGCGGAGCTTGATCGCCATGCCGCGAGCATCACGGATGCTGTCGAATTGCGGGTAGGCGTTGCCATTGGACAGGCGCATCGTCGCTTGCCAGGTCTTGCCGGGTTCGCTGAACACCCCCTGACGCAGATCGCCCGCCAATTCCGGCAAAACCTGCACTTCGGCCTGCACACAGCCGTGTGCCTTGGCATGGGCGTCACGCAGGTAACGAGTGCTTTCGCGGTGCTGGTCGACGATGCGCACCGCCGTCTGGATGATGGCCTGGGTCATCGCGGCTTCGCCGGCCGGAATCAGCTCCTGATTTGAGACCGGTCCGCGGTGATGCCAGGCGAACCAGGCCGTGGCCACTGCCCAGCCGAGCACGCCCAGGCCCAGCAACCAGAGCAGGGTCTTGCCGAGAAAGGCGCCCAGACGCATCCATAGAAGCTTCATGGCAGTTGCGCCTCCAGGGGGCCGCCCAGCACTTTCAAATACTCCAGCAACGCCCAGCGCTCTTCGGGTTGCAGCAGGCGGCCGATCACGCCGTTGCCGCGTTTGCCGGCGCGAAATTCGTGGCCGCTGTTGTGATTGCCAGTGATGCGGGTGTCGAACACAAAACCATTGTCGAAGGCTTCGGTGCGATAGCCCAGGTGCCTCGGGTCGTATTCGAAGGTGCCTTTGTAAAAGGTGGTGGCGCGTTCGTCCTGGGGCGAAAGCAATTGGTAGATGCTCGGCACCGAACCGTTGTGCAGGAAGGGCGGCGTCGCCCATACGCCCGCTAGCGGTCGGGCCTTGTAGGCGCGCAATTCCTGGACCCCGATCGGCAGGCCGAAGCCATCCATGTCCGCGCGCTCGGCGGGCGTGATGGCTGCCTCGCGATAGGCGCGGTTGCCAACGAAAGCGGTGACGTAGGCCAGGCCCTTGGCGACCGACAGCTGGCTCAGGTCCAGGGGGGCGCTGGGGGTGGGATGCAGTTGTACGTCCAGTTGCGCCAGCTCGGCCGGGTCCCACTGCAAGGCCGTCAGGTCGAAGCGATGATCAGCGATATTGTTGGCGGCGCCAGGGTCGGTGCCGATCACGTGCACGGGCAGCATTTTCAGCTGTTGCACCGGCCGCCCCTCGCTGGGGATGACCTGCGGTACGTGGCAACCGGCGCAGTTCTGCGTGAACAGCACGCGACCCTTGGCGGCCAGCGGTTTGTCGACCACGCCTAGCAAGTCTTCCGGCCAGGCTGGCGGCTTGAGTCGTTGCAGGGTTTCTTCGATCAGGTGCAAGTCACGCACCCGCACGCTGGAGGGATAACGATCGTCGCCCTTGAGTGGCTGCCCGTTGCCATCGAAAAAGTTCAGCGTGGCGCCCACGCCCAGGGCTTCACCGATATTGCGCGCCATGGGCTGCTGCGCCGAGCCATTCCACTGCACCCAGTCGAACGTCCACATGTCCCACAACTGTGGGTAGTCGACGGGGGCGTTGGCCACGCGGTAGTTGGCGGGGGAAATCGCGTCGCCGAAGCTGGCATTGGCAATGCGCCCGAACGCGTCGGTGCGGCCGGGGCCTTCTTCGGTTGGGTAAAGCCCGCGATGGGTGTCGTTCCAGGCCACCTTGAGGAAGGTATCGAGGGAGCCCTTGAAGGCCTCGCGCAGAGCCTGCTTGCCGTCCTCATAGTCGGGGCCCAGGACCTTGCGGGCGAAACGTTCAAACTTCCATGGGTTGTAGTAGGTGGACACCAGGCTCGCCACCAGGGCCTGTCCGAAACTGCCGCCTCGCAGGGTGGGCACGCTGGAGGGCAACACATGCTGCGCGGCTCCGCCGTCGATGCGCACGGCTTGACCCTTCAGGTGCAGCTCACCGGTATGACAGGCAGCGCAGGTAATATCCAGAAATGTATCCGCACTGCCCGGATTCTGATGCCGGGCGAAACCCGCGGGCAGGTTGCCGGGGTTGTCCGATGTGGCTTTCTGCGCGGGATCGATCAGGAAACCGAAGCGTGCGAGGTACTCGGGGGCGGCGAATCGTTGCTGCGAAAAGGGCTGTTCCAGGGCGGTGAACCAGTCGTAGCGCAAGCCCTTGACCTGGGTCCCCTGGGGCGTGAAATAGTAGCGCTGGCGCTCTTCGGCGCTCCATTGATCCAGGTAGTGCACCTGTTGCGCGGCCGCGTGGCGCGGCAGTTTCGGGTTGGCGACGTAGTACAGGACCACGGCCAGGGCCAGGGCCAACAGGGCCACAATCAGGCCCAACAAACGGAGCAAGAGGCGCACGTAGACCATCCTTGTCGATCTTTTCTTCCGTTATGCCTCAGCCCCAGGTAGGCGGCAAGAGGCCATTACGCCATATGTTCGGCCTCCCTGAACGCAAGATGACAGAAGTTTCATCGTCAACAGGTCCAAATGCGTTTAAACACCTGAACTTATCGCCAGTTTGCGGCTCTCATGCCGGTAGCCATTGGTCGTGGCCGCCTGATAAGCTCGCGACTTTACTCGATTGCCCTTTAGGCGCATGAACAAGGAAATAGCATGAAACAGCATCGGTTGGCGGCGGCGGTGGCCCTGGTTAGCCTGGTACTTGCGGGTTGCGACTCGCAAACCAGCGTAGAGCTGAAAACCCCGGCGCAAAAAGCTTCCTACGGAATTGGCCTGAACATGGGCAAGAGCCTGGCTCAGGAAGGCATGGACGATCTGGACTCCAAAGCCGTCGCCCAGGGCATCGAAGATGCGGTCGGCAAGAAAGAGCAGAAGCTCAAGGATGAAGAATTGGTCGAAGCCTTCGCCGCGCTGCAAAAGCGTGCCGAAGAGCGCATGGCCAAGATGAGCGAAGAGTCGGCAGCCGCCGGCAAGAAATTCCTCGAAGAAAACGCCAAGAAAGCTGGCGTCGTGACCACCGCTTCCGGCCTGCAATACGAAGTGGAAAAGAAAGCTGATGGCGCCCAGCCTAAGCCGACTGACGTAGTGACCGTTCACTACACCGGCAAGCTGACCAACGGCACCGTTTTCGACAGCTCCGTCGAGCGCGGCAGCCCGATCGATCTGCCGGTCAGCGGTGTGATCCCGGGTTGGGTCGAAGGCCTGCAACTGATGCACGTCGGCGAGAAGTACAAGCTGTATATTCCTAGCGAACTGGCTTACGGCGCGCAAAGCCCAAGTCCGGCGATCCCGGCCAACTCGGTACTGGTGTTCGACCTGGAACTGCTGGCCATCAAGGATCCAGCAAAAGAAGACGCCGCCAAGTAATTCGCGTCTGCTTCGACAACAACGCCTCGCTCATGCGGGGCGTTGTTGCATCTGGTGCTGCATGGTAAACAAAGCGAACAGTTGCCGTATGCTGAAGTCATAGACAGTGTGGGGGGCGGCCCTAACCTTCGGCAGACCTCCAAGTCAATGAAATATTAGGATTTTTTAGATGGGCAAAAAACGCCCGATCTGAGTTAAGCCCTTATGAAACGGGCCTTTCAGCCATGAAAAGTGGCTCTGTTCACAAGGTTATCCACAATTTGTGTGGATAACATTCTTGCCGGAGGCATCATGAAAGCACCCTGGAATTTTGCTCGTTTCCTGCCCCTGGCCGGACGCCTGCTCGCCCGTGGGCGCTTGCCGACCTTGCTGTTCGCGGTGGCCAGTAAAAGTGCCAGCCAAGGCAACCGGCTCGGCAAACTCAAGGACGATCTGCGCCTGTTGCAGGCACTGTGCCTGGCCTATTGGCGCGGTGAATACCGCGCCATAAGCCCCAAGGCACTGATCTCGGTCGTCGCCGGCCTGATGTACTTTCTCAGCCCGGTCGATGCCATTCCTGATTTTCTGCCGCTGTTCGGCATGATCGACGACATCGCCGTGCTGGCCTGGCTGATGAAAGTCCTCGACGATGAACTCAACGCCTTCCGCGCCTGGCGCAAACGCCAGGTGCCGGAAAAGCTCGCCGTGGTCGAGCGCCTGCCCGATACCCCTGAGAAACTGAAGCTTCAAGGACCGAAAAAGTCCTGATTTGGTCCAGTCTGCGCCGCAGATAGATAGCCCCCGCGACCTTGGCCGCTGTTAGGATTACACTTCTAGGGAAAAGTGCCGACTCGCTAAGTGTTTTTGTCCTACGGGGTAGTCATGGATATTCAGATAATTACACGCGAAGGCGAGCCCGAATATGCGGTTCTGCCATGGGCTCAGTATCAGGCTTTACTCAAAGCAGCAGGCATCAACGAAGCACCGTCGCGTCCGGCCCCGGCGCCGCTCGCGACCACCCCGGACCCCATTCTTCCAGGTCTGGATCAACTCCGCAGTTTGCGCGAAGGGAAGGGCATCGCCATCGAGGCGCTGGCCCGCACGGTAGGCATCAGCCCGTCATACCTGGCCATGATCGAAAGTGGCGAGCGTCTGCCCGACGCCGCGATTCGCCGCAGCCTGGCCTGGGAATTGACGGTGCCAGGGTGGAGGGATGAATCGTGAGCGTACGCATCAGTCGTCAACATTGGGACGGTCTGTTAGGCGAACTGGACCAGGCGCGCCGACAGCGCCATCTCCTGACCTACCGCGCCTTGCTGGAGCGCTTGCAGCTGCCGACGCCCGCCATGCAAACCCTCACCGCCGCGCTCGAACACCTGGCCGCACTGGACGCCAAGGCCGAACAGCCACTGCGCAGCTCGTTGGTGATCAGCCAGGGCGCCAGCCGCTTGCCACGCACCGGTTTCTTTGAATGCGTCGAGCGCCTGGGCCGTTTCTCCGGCCCATCCGACGGCGTCGCCGCCGCCTCCTGGCACGCCTCGGAAGTGGTTCGCGTGTTCGAATACGAGTACCCCGAATCGGCGGAGGCCTGAGTGTTCCTGAAGCTCAAGGCACGGACCGGCTACTGGCTGGCCCGCCGGTTATTCCACTGGCCATGGTTCGTGCGCCAGCCCCGCGGCTGGAGCTGGATGGAGGGGCAGTTCGCACGCATGGCGAACCTGGGCGATGTCGGCGCGCAGAGTTTCTATGGTCACATCCTGACCTTTCGTGGCGTCGGCCTGGGAGCGCGGGAAGAGGGTGTCCGCCTGTTACGTCTGGCCGCATTGGCCGGTGATGGCAAGGCAGCCTACCAAGTGGGTGTGATCAGCCTGGCTGGGAGCCCGAGCAAGGCGCCGGACCCGGCGGAAGCGGCGCGGTTTTGGGAGATGGCCGCCAAGGCCGGGCATCCGTTGGCCGAGATCAAACTTAAAGAGTTGGATGCTGGCGGTTCTTCGCAGTAATTCGTTTATTTTTCGATACACACAGGTGGCGTGAGGGAAACCTCGTGCCTCGTTGCTTTTTATTGGGCGAATTTTCTGGGTAAGGTCCTCGGAAATTTCCTTCAAGTTGTGGCGGTTTTCGTGAACTGGACGAAAAAGCGAAAAAGCGAAAAAACGAAAAAGCGAAAAAGGCGAAAAAGGGGACGGATTTATTTTTCCAACAAAGGGATGGGAAAATAAATCCGTCCCCTTATCACTTATCAGTCGTCCCCTTATCAGTCCATGTAAACCTGATGGCTGACTAGGCTGCCGTATTCACGTTTCTGGCCTGAGTGGGCGTTTCTAGTGAGTTGCTGGAGCTAGCGGCCAGGTGGTCCTGCCCGACCACCGCCGTGATGCGCAAACTTTTCTAACTACTAATGAACGAACGCACTCAAGTCGGCGCCCAATCCATTGATTGCTTGCGTAAAATCCTCAGCCTTGATTGGCGTTGAAGCATTTTCCAGTTTGTTTCCAAATACCTTGCGCACGACTCTCGCTACCGGTTCGTTGGTCGCCGGGTCGAGCAAGACTGCCTCTACATACAACTCGGTGTCTTGATCGCGGTGCCCGGTGACGGCACCCACGCCTCCTACCACTGCCGCTACGGGAATGATTTCATACCACTTCATGCCTTCGTTGGAGGCGTTCACGCCGGTAATGGCAGCTCTCATGACCAAAGGACGTGCATTGGGGGGCAGGGGCTGCAAGGTATTGGATACCCTGTATCGCTTTGACAATGCGCTAACAACAGCCTGGTTGGTCGTCTGTTGAAGTTGCGTGAATGCCTGCATGTTTATGCGATCCGTCGCCGTGGGCGCAGGAAACAATTCCAACCCATCGAAGTTCACCGTATCAAATGCCGCAGGACTAAAGCCTGGGGAAACCCAGCGCAGTGTCGACGCGCCTGTGGCAGAAACCGACGGCTGCAAAACATCATAACGATCCAGGTACCCAGAGTACTGGTCTACTTCAGTGACCTTGGAAGCGCAGCCATTGAGCATCATTGCGCTCATGACCAAACCAGAAAGCCAATAGCGTGATTTATCCATGTTGAGTCCTGTATTGATAAGCAGGATTGACCCTTGAAGCAGGCCTGTCCTAGATTTCGCCGTTGGCCGGAACATCAAAATGACCGTTATTCAGCATAGTCAGGTAGGGGCGCTGCAACCGATTCATTTCTCCATGGTTTGTAGAGAGAGGGGGTAAATAACCAGGCGACACATGATGAACCGATGAAATCGGTGGTCAGTTCGAATGCAATCGCCCCGTCCCCGCCATGCTATCAATCACATGCACGCTATACCCCTGCACATTCTTCGCATGATGCTTCGCCTGCGAAGCCATCTCCGCCAACTGGCTCGCATCCAGCTGACCACATGCCTGCGGATGTAAATGCACCACCCCAATCGACAGCGACAACAAGGGAAACTCCTGGCGCACGCCCTGGCGGTTGGGGGCGGTGAAGCAGCCGGCTTCCAGGTGTTCGCTGCGGTAGAAGCGTCGGCACTGGCTGTGGAAGTCGTCGAGCAGTTGGTTTAAACGTTTGCGCCAGTCGTCCGGGCCCAGTACCAGCAGGAAGTCGTCGCCGCCGATATGGCCGACGAAGTCGCGGGAGGGGTCGATGCGGTCGTTCAGGCATTGGGCCAGGCACAGCAGGACTTCGTCGCCACGGCCGTAGCCATAGATGTCGTTGAAGGGTTTGAAGCTGTCGATGTCGACGTAACAGATCACCGATTCGCGCTGCTGTTGCAGCAGCCGTGTGAGGCATTGCTGGATGGGTACGTTGCCCGGCAGCAGGGTCAGGGGGTTGGCGTAGCGTGCTTGCTGGATTTTCAGTTCGGTGATCAGCTTGAGCACGTCGATCACCCGGCCCAGGCCCAGGTAATGGCCGTTGAGGGTGATGATGAAGTCTTCTTCGATGCGTTGCCGGGCGCGGCTGGTGATCAGTCGGCTGACCTGTTGCAGCGACTGGCTGATCTCGACGGCGAGGAAGTCGTCGCTCATCAGGCGGCTGATCGGTTTGCGGGCGAACAGGTCGGTGGCGAACGGCTTGAGCAGGGCGTCCGAGAGCGAGTGCCGATGGACGATGCCGCAGGGCTGGTCGTGCTCGTCCAGCACCGCCAGGGAGTTCAGGTTGGCTTGGCGGCGGAAGGCTTCGAGCACGGTGGCGGTCGGGGTGTTGCGGGGCACGGCGGGCTGGTCGTTGAGCAGGGCGCTGAGGTCGCTGCCGTCGTCGGCCAATGCCACTGCGCTGCTGTCGCGCCGGGGCATCAAGGTGCGGGCATCGCGCGGTGGATGCTCCTGGGGACGGCAGAGGAGATAACCCTGGACCAGGTCGATGCCCATTTCGGTCAAGACTGCCAGTTCCTCCGGCAACTCGATGCCTTCGGCGATCACCTGGGCCCGCGAGGCTTTGGCGATCTGCAGGATTGAGCCTACGAACTCGCGCTTGAGGGCATCCTGGTGGATGCCGTCGATGAAGTGGCGGTCGATCTTCACGTAGTCGGGGCGCAATTCGGACCACAGGCGCAAGCTTGAGTAACCCGCGCCCAGGTCGTCCAGGGCAATGGAAAAGCCCATGGCCCGATAATGATGCAAGGCGGTGTGCAGCAGATGGAAGTCGTCGGTCGGGGTCTGCTCGGTGAGTTCGATCACCACCTGGTTCGGTGCGATGCCGAAATCCTGCAGCAGCTGCAAGGTGCGACCCGGCTGGTGGGCCGCTTCGAGCAATGATTCCGGGGAGACGTTGAGGAACAGTTTGCCGGGCAGCTTCTGTTCGTTGAAACGCCGGCAAGCGCTCTGCCGGCAGGCGATTTCCAGTTCGCTCAGGCGACCCGCCTGGCGGGCGACGGCGAACAGGGCGACAGGAGAGTGCAACGGGCTGTTGGAGGGGCCGCGGCTCAGGGCTTCGTAGCCCAGGATGCGTCGTTCAGAGAGGCAGATGATGGGTTGGAACAGGCTGTGCAAACCGCTTTGAGCCAGTATTGAACTCAAGGCACTCAGCTGTTCGGTTGTGGTCATGGCGATCTCTGGCGAAAAAAAAGGACCGGAGCGCTCTTGGGTGCAAGAGGGCTACCGGTCCGTTATTTCACGACAGAATGATGACTGTTTGATGACGCTCCGGGGAGCGTCAGCATTAAATTGCCATCAGCTTAGTGCTTGGCGACCGCGGTATTGAGCTTCAGGTAATCCAGGAGGATGCGCCCGGTTTCGCTCAGGTAGGCATCGTCTTCCGGCTTCGTCTTGTCGTCCTCGGCCGCGATAGCGTCTTCGTCTTCTTTCTTCAGCTCCTTGAGCGGCTCTTCGCCCTTGGCCTTGCGACGGATGTTCTCCATGGCGAGCTGCTTGGCTTCGATATCGGCGTGCTGGGCACGACGCTCGGCTTCATTGAGGCTGACGGTTTTTTCCGCCATCAGTTTCTGCGCCAGGGCCAGTTTGTCGCGGATGAACACGAACTCCGCGTCCTTGGCCGTGCGTACGTCATGCTCGGACTTGAGCTGGGTGATGTACGGTTTGAATGGGTCGAGCGCAGGCTTGATCGCCGCCTTGATGGTGTCCCACGGCATGGCTTCGGGCAGGGCGCTTTCGCCGATTTCCTTGGTGTCGATGATCGACGGGTAATCGATGTCCGGCAGTACGCCCTGATGTTGGGTGCTCTGCCCGGAAACCCGGTAGAACTTGGCCAGTGTCAGCTTGAGCTCGCCATGGTTCAGCGGCTGGATGGTCTGCACGGTGCCTTTGCCGAAGGTCTGGCCGCCGATGATCAGCGCGCGATGGTAGTCCTGCATGGCACCGGCGAAAATTTCCGAGGCCGAGGCGGACAGGCGATTGACCAGCAACGCCATCGGGCCTTTGTAGAAGGCACCCGGGTTTTCGTCTTCGAGGACATCGACGCGGCCGTCGGCGTTACGCACGAGCACGGTAGGGCCCTTGTCGATGAACAGGCTGGTCAGCTCGGTAGCTTCCTGCAAGGAGCCACCGCCATTGTTGCGCAGGTCGATGACCACGCCGTCGACCTTGTCTTTCTGCAACTCGGTCAGCAGCTTCTTGACGTCGCGGGTGGTGCTCTTGTAATCCGGATCGCCGGCACGGAAGGCCTTGAAGTCCAGGTAGAAGGCCGGGATCTCGATGACACCGAGCTTGTAGTCCTTGCCGTCCTGCTTGAGGTTGAGGACCGACTTTTTCACCGCCTGGTCTTCAAGCTTCACCGCTTCGCGGGTGATCGGCACGACCTTGCTGGTCTGGTCGTTCGGTGCATTGCTGGCCGGGATCACTTCCAGGCGCACGATGGTGCCTTTCGGACCGCGGATCAGCTTGACCACTTCGTCCAGGCGCCAGCCGACCACGTCGACCATTTCCTTGTTGCCCTGGGCTACGCCGATGATCTTGTCGGCCGGTGCGACCTGCTTGGTCTTGTCCGCAGGGCCTGCCGGCACCAGGCGCACGATTTTCACCTGGTCGTTATCGCTCTGCAACACGGCGCCGATGCCCTCGAGGGACAGGCTCATGTTGATGTCGAAGTTTTCCGCGTTATCCGGCGACAGGTAGTTGGTATGCGGGTCGTAGGACATGGCGAAGGTGTTGATGTACGCCTGGAAGATGTCTTCCGCACGGGTCTGGCCCAGGCGCGCCAGCTGGTTCTTGTAGCGCTTGGTCAGGGTTTCCTGGATCTGCTTGGAGTCCTTGCCGGCGATCTTCTGCCGCAGCACTTCGTCCTTGACGCGTTTGCGCCACAGGTCGTCGAGTTCCGCGGTGGATTTCAGCCAAGGGGCATCCTTGCGGTCGACCAGCAAGGTTTCCTTGGAGGTGAAGTCGATCTTGTCGACGCCCTTGTTCAGCTCGGCAAGGGCAAAGTCCAGACGCGCCTTGACGCGGTCCAGGTAGCGCTTGTAGATGGTGAACCCGGCGTTGAGGTCGCCGCTCTTGAGGAAGTCGTCGAACTGGGTCTTCCACTTGTCGAATTCGGCGATGTCGCTGGCCATGAAGTAGCTGCGCGACGGGTCGAGCAGTTTCAGGTAGCTGTCGTAGATGATCAGCGAGCGCGCGTCATCGAGCGGCGGCTTACTGTAGTGGTGGCGCTTGAGCAGTTCCACGACATTCAGACTGGCGATGACTTCGTCACGGTCGGGCTGAAGCTTGTCCCAGCTATTGGCTGCGAAAGTATTGCCGGACATCGGCAACAGGCCGATACCGATGAAAAGGGCGAGGGCAGTGCTGGGGAACAAACGCTTCATGTTGATTCGACGCGGGGACAATTGATAACGCATATTAGGCCGTCTTTGAAGTCGCCGGTTCCACATGGGCCGGTCGCATAATGCAAAAAGCCCGGCGCTACAGCTTCGGGCTCAGTCCAGACTCACTATGGAGGCACTGTGAAAGCATTGCAAGGCGTTGACGGTCAAGTGGTGTGGGATGAAGAGCCCAGTCCTGCGTGTGATGCGGGGCAAGTTCGGATTCGAGTGGCAGCAGCGGGTCTCAATCGCGCCGATCTGTTGCAGAAGGCAGGCCTTTATCCTCCACCGCCGGGGGCCAGCCAAGTGCTTGGGCTCGAGTGTTCCGGGGTGATCAGCGAGGTGGGCCCGGGCTCGTCCTGGCAGGTGGGCGATCGGGTTTGCGCCTTGCTGGCCGGGGGCGGGATGGCCGAGGAGGTGGTGGTCGACGGGCGGCATGTGTTGCCGGTTCCCGACGAAATGTCACTGGCCGAAGCGGCCGCGCTGCCGGAAGTCTATGCCACCGTCTGGCTGAACCTGTTTCAACTGGCGGCACTCAAGCCGGGTGAAAAAGTGCTGTTGCACGCCGGAGCAAGTGGAATCGGTTCAGCTGCCATTCAGCTTTGCAAGGCGTTCGGCAATCCGTGCTGGGTCAGTGTCGGCTCTGCCGAGCGCCTGGCCTACTGTGAAGCGCTCGGCGCCCAGGGCGGCGTGGTGCGCACTGACGACCTGGACAGCCTGCGCGACCTGGGGCCGTTCGACGTCATCCTCGACCCGGTAGGCGGCAACTACGCAGCGCTGAACCTGAAACTGATGGCGGCCGATGGCCGTTGGGTGCTGATCGGCCTGATGGGGGGGCGTGAAGCGAAGCTGGACCTGGCGCAGGTGCTGGCCAAGCGCGTGCAGTTGCTGGGCTCGACCCTGCGCAGTCGTAGCGATCAGTTCAAGGCGGATCTGTTCAGGGATCTGGGCCAGCATGTCTGGCCGCTGTTTGCCGATAAACGCTTGAGCCCGCAACTGGCGAAGGCCTTCCCGATCAAGGATGCCGAAGCGGCGTTTGCGGAGTTGGCGAGTAATACGGTGGCGGGGAAGTTGGTGTTGGTGATTGACGAGAGCCTGAGCTGATATCGGGTTGGGCCTGAAAAGATCGCAGCCTGCGGCAGCTCCTACAGGGGATCGCATTCTCCTGTAGGAGCTGCCGCAGGCTGCGATCTTTTGCTTTTACTTCCAGTTATGGATCGGCCAGCCGGATTTTTCCGCCTGCTCAAGCAATACCGGGTCCGGATTGACCACATGCGGGAAATCCACCTTCAGCAGCAACGGCAAATCATTGCGTGAGTCGGAATAGAAACTCGCGCCCTCCAGGTTCTCCTCCTCCGCATCCAGCCACTCCAGCAGCCGGGTGATCTTGCCTTCGCGATACGTCAGCGTACCGACGGTCTTGCCGGTATAGGCCCCGTGCGCCACTTCCAGCTCGATCCCGAGAATCTCGTCGATGCCCAGACGTTCGGCAATCGGCCTCACCAAATGCGTGCCCGAGGCCGAAATCACCAGGATCCGGTCGCCGGCCTTGCGGTGGGCGGCGATGGTTTTGGTGGCGTCGCTGAAGATGATCGGTTCGATGAAATCTTCCACCCACGGGCCGACCAGGTGCTCGACTTCTGCGGGGGTACGGCCGATCAAGGGTTCCAGGCTGAAGGCCATGTAGTCCTCCATGGCCAGGTGACCCCTGCCGTAGGCGTCCATCAGTTCCTTGTCGCGACGCAGGAAGGATTCGCCGTCGACCCAGCCGAGGCGGACCATTTGCTCACTCCACAACGAGGCGCAGTCGCCGTGGATCAGGGTTTCGTCCAGATCAAAAATTGCCAGGGCCATTGGGGTTCTCTCTGAGAACAGCTGCAAGCTTCAAGCTTTAAGCTGCAAGAAGTGGATTCAGTGGTCAGCAGTCTACAACTTGAAGCTTGCAGCTTGAAACTTGCAGCTGCCTTCAAGCCACCTCACACAGGGCGGTCGGATCGATGGAAAGTGCCAGGCGCTGACCATCGGGATGCAGGTCGGACGCCGAGCGGTTCAGCACATCCACCACCAGCTCCACGCCGCGGGCTTCAATGCGGTAGCGAATCACATTGCCCAGCAGGCTGTGACTGCGCACCTGGGCGTCGAGATCGCCGTCCAGGCTCAGTTCGATGGCTTCCGGGCGAATGGCGATGCGGTGGTTGATCGGCCGTTGCAACAGCATGGATGCGCTGGCGGCGTCCAGCAGGTTGTAGTTGCCGATGAAACCGGCGGCGAAGACGTCCACAGGTGCCGTGTACAGGGTTTCGGCGTCACCGCTTTGTACGATTTTTCCCTGGTTCATCAGGAAAATGCGATCGGACATGGTCAGCGCTTCTTCCTGGTCGTGTGTGACGAAGATCGTGGTCAGGCCCAGCTCGCGCTGGATCTGACGGATCTGTTCGCGCAGGTGCTTGCGAATCCGCGCGTCCAGGGCCGACAGCGGTTCATCCAGCAACAGCAGGCGCGGGCGGGTGACCAATGAACGAGCCAGGGCGACACGCTGGCACTGGCCGCCCGACAACTGGTGCGGGTAACGGCTGGCAAAGTCGTTCAGTTCCACCAGCTGCAACACCTCGGCGACACGCTTGTGGCTGTCGCCGGCGTTGACCTTCTGCATGCGCAGGCCAAACGCGACGTTTTGTTCCACGGTCATGTTGGGGAACAGCGCGTAACTCTGGAACACCATGCCGATCCCGCGTTTTTGCGGGCTCAACGGGACGATATCGACGCCATCGAGCAGGATCTTGCCGCCATCCACCGGCGTCAGCCCGGCGATGCAGCGCAGCAGGGTGGATTTGCCGCAACCGGACGGGCCGAGCAGGGTGACGAATTCGCCTTTGTGGATTTCGCAGTTGATGTCGTTGAACACCGTGGTGCCGGCGTAATTCTTTTGCAGATGTTGGACGCTGACATAGCTCATTCGCTTTTGTCCCTGTTCAAGATGTTGGCGATCCAGGTCAAGACCAGCACAAAGAGGAAATAGGAAATCACCAGCGCGCTGGTGAAATGACCGCTGCTGTTGCGCATGTTGTTGAGGTAGACCTGCAGGGTTTCGTAGCGGGTGCCGACGAGGATGTTGGCGAACACGAACTCACCGAACAGGAACGAGAAAGACAGCAGCAACGCCACCATCAGGCCCTTGCGCAGGTTCGGCAGCACCACCAGGAACGCTGCCTGAAAAGTGCTGGCACCGAGCAGTTGGGCGGCGTCCATCAGGTCGCGCAGGTTGATCGCTTGCAGGTTGTTGGTGATGGCGCGGTACATGAACGGCAGCGCCACGGTGAAGTAGCAACCGATCAGGATCCAAGGCGTACCGACCATGGCGAACGGCCCGGAACCGTAGAGCTGCAGCAGGCCCACCGACGACACCACCGGCGGCACGGCGAAGGGCAGCAGGATCAGGATGTTCATCAGTGCATCGAGTCTGGGGAAGTGGTAATGCACCACGAACAGCAACGGCAGGATCAGTACCACCGCCAGAACCAGGGCGCCGACGCAGACCAGCAGCGACTGGCCGAAAGCGCTCAGGAACCGCGGATCGCTCCACAGTTGTACGTACCATTTGATGCTGAAACCGCTGGGCAGGATGGTGGCCGACCAACTGCTGGAAATCGAATAGATGAAGGTGCCGACCAGCGGCAGCAACATGATGGCAAACAGCAGGTAGACCACCACCCGATGGTAGACGCCGGCAGGCCCCAGTTCAGCGCGAGACATGGTAGCTCCTCTTCAGCAGCAGTTGATGGACGATGGTCACCAGGGTCATCAACGCCACCAGCACCACGGCCAGGGCACTGGCCAGGTTCGGGTCCAGGGAAATATCACCCGAGACCATCGCGGCGATCCGGATCGTCAGCACGTTGAAGTTGCCGGTAGTCAGGGCGTACACGGTGGCATAGGCGCCGAGGGCGTTGGCCAGCAGGATCACGAAGGTGCCGAGCAGCGCCGGGGTCAGCACCGGCAGGCCGATGTGCCGCCAGTACTGCCAGCCGTTGGCGCCGAGCAGCTCGGCGGATTCGCGCCAGTCTTCGCGCAGGGCGTCGAAGGCCGGGTAGAGCAGCAGCACGCCCAGGGGAATCTGGAAGTAGGTGTAGAGAATGATCAGCCCGGTTTTCGAGTACAGGTTGAAGTCCTGAATGATCCCGGCCTGCTTGAGCATGATGGTGAAGCTGCCGTTGAAGCCCAGCAGAATGATGAACGCGAAGGCCAGCGGCACACCGGAGAAGTTGCTGGTCATGTTGGCGAAGGCGTTGACGAAGTTGCGCAGCCTGGAGTCGACCCGGCGAAGGGAATAGGCACCGAGCACGGCGATGATGATGCCGAACACGCTGGACCAGAAACTGATCTCGAGGCTGTACTGGATCGCCTGCCGGTAGAACTTCGAGCTGAAGACCTTGGTGAAGTTGGCAATACCCCAACCGGACTCTTCCGATTCCAGGCTGTTGATGATGACCCATGTCAGTGGGGCGATTTCGAACACGATGAAGAACAGGGCGAAGGGCACCAGGCACAGGGCTGCCAGCCATTTGCCGCGAGTCATGGAGGTCACTTGAGCAGCTCCCGGCACACGGGCTTGTCGTGGGGGACGCCCAGCAGTTCGCAGACGGTGCCGCAGAGGTCGGTCTGTTTCGGCGCCGCGTCGGCATTGAAGCTGAAGGCATCGCCGAGTACGAACAACGGCACTTCGCGTTCCTCGGGCAGCAGGCCATTGTGGGAGCGGTCGTTGTTCATGCCGTGATCGGCGGTCACCAGCACCTGATAACCGGCGTCGAGCCAGCCTTGCAGATAGTCCGCGAGGTAGATGTCGGCAAAGCGCGCGCTGTTGCGGTACTGCGGGGTGTCGAGGCCGTGCTTGTGTCCGGCGTCGTCGATGTTCATGGGGTGAATCAGCAGGAAATTCGGCGCGTGAATCAAGCGCAGGTTTTCCGCGTCGGCGAACAGGTGCGAGTCGGGATAGTGATCGCTCCAGTAGAAATGCCCGTGCTGGATCGGCAGGTCGGGGTTGTCGGTATGACGATCCCGGGACGCTACGAAGGGCGAGCGGTTGTACAGCTCACTGACCCAGTGATAAGCCGCCGCAGCGGTTTTCAGCCCGGCGTCGGTGGCGTAGTGATAGATGCTGCGCTGGTTGGACAGGCGCGAGACGTTGTTGTGAACGATGCCGCTGTCGATCGGCTTGACGCCGGTCAGGATGCATTCGTAAAGCGGTCGCGACAGGGCCGGCAACTCGCACTCCAGTTTGTAGAGCGCTGCGCGTCCTGCGCCGACGTAAGCCTGCAGGTGCCCCATGGCGTGACGCGCGACTTCGTAGTTGAGGCCGTCGAGCACGACCAGGATGACGTTGTGTTTCATGGGGGCAAACACTCCGGGAAACAGTAATTGGAAATTCACTCGGTCCACTGTGGGAGCGGGCTTGCTCGCGAAGGCGGGTTGACATTCGACATTGATGTCGACTGACACCCCACCTTCGCGAGCAAGCCCGCTCCCACATTTGGATCTCCATCAGATCCCCAAATGGGATCTACCGCGTCATTTCATTTCGACGATGACTTCTTCGTTCCACTTCTGCGGCAGGGCCTTGGAGGTTTTTTCCCAGGCATCCGCGTCCTTGATCGGCGTGACCTTCTTGTACTGCTCGTTCGGCAGCAGCTTGGCTTTTACGTCATCCGGCAGCGTGATGTGTTCGGCGCGGATCGGACGCGCATTGCCCTTGGCCAGGTTGATCTGGCCGGCGTCGCTGAAGATGTACTCGCGGGTCAGCTTGGCCGCGTTGGGGTTCTTGGCGTATTTGTTGATGATGGTGGTGTAGCCGGAAATCACCGAACCATCGGATGGGATCAGCACCACGTAGTCATCCGGGTTGGCCATCTTGGCCTTGTAGCTCAAGCCATTGAAGTCCCAGACCACGCCGACTTCGATCTCGCCTTTCTCCATGGCGCCAATGACCGGGTTGGACATCGACAGGCGACCCTGCTTGGCGAGGTCGGCGAACAGCAACAGTGCCGGCTCAAGGTTTTTCTCGTCGCCGCCGTTGGCCAGTGCCGCGGCCAGAACGCCGTTTGCAGCCTGGGCCGCGGTGCTTACGTCACCAATGGAAACCTTGTACTTGCCGGTCTTGAGGTCAGCCCACTTGGTCGGCACGTCGGAACCGTGCAGCAACTTTTTATTGACGATGAAAGCAATGGTGCCGGTGTAGGCCAGTGCCCAGTTGCCGTCCTTGTCTTTCGCCCAGTCCGGGATCTGGTCCCAGGTCGTTGGTTTGTAGGGCTGCACTACGCCTTGCTTGACAGCGATCGGGCCGAAGGCGGCCCCGACGTCGCCGATGTCGGCGCTGGCGTTGTCTTTCTCGGCGGCGAACTTGGCGATTTCCTGGGCCGAACTCATGTCGGTGTCGATGTGTTTCAGGCCGTACTTCTTGGCCAAGTCTTCCCAGGTGCCTTTCCAGTTGGCCCAGTCATCGGGCATGCCGACGCTGTTGACGGCGCCTTCCGCTTTCGCAGCGGCCTCGAGAGTTTTCAAATCATCAGCCGCCATGGCGGCGGTGCACATGGCAATGGTCGAGCCTAACAGTGATGCCAGGAAAAGCTGTTTCATTCCGAAGCTCCTATGGGCGTTTTCAACGCTGCGATTGCGATTGTGTTGGTCTAGGTCAGCAATACCTGAGCCAATCTAAGGCGGCTCGATGACACTTTGATGTCGTTCGTCGCCCCGACGGACGTTTATTTGCCCGGTATCGGCGGGTGCCAAGTAAGCGTAGACCATGGGCGAAGCCCCATAACACAAGGGACTTGGCCGATGTCTTGCACGTTGTCGGGATGACCGTCGGGCGGCTGTGTCATCTCTCGGTCATCTGCATTGCCTACGCTTGCAGGATCTTGAAAGAACCGTTTTTTCCAGCGGTTGCGCCCCGAAAGTGTGCTGGTCTAGTCCAGATAGGTAACGTTGATGCGCGATGAGGCAACAAAAGCGGTGACAGCCATAGGCCAGGTGCTTCAGGAGCAGCTCGATAAGGGGCTGTTGGCGCCCGGGAGCAAGTTGCCAGCGGAGCGTAAGCTCAGTGAGTTGTTTGGGACGACCCGGATTACCGTGCGCGAGGCATTGCTGCAGCTCGAAGCACAGGGCCAGATCTATCGCGAGGAGCGTCGTGGCTGGTTCGTGTCGCCGCCGCGCCTGGCCTACAACCTCATGCAGCGCAGTCACTTCCACGCCATGGTCAGCGCCCAGGGGCGGGTGCCGTCCACCGAGGTCATTTCGGCGCGATTGTTGCCGGCATCGGCGGCGATCTGTGCCTGGTTACAGCTGCCGGCGTTGTCGAGCGTGATTCAGGTCTGTCGTTCGCGGCGTATTGATGGGCGACTGGTGCTGTACGTGGAGCACTATCTGAATCCGCAGTATTTTCCGGGCATTCTGGATTTCGACCTGAATCAGTCGATCACCGAGCTGTATGCGCGGCACTACGACCTGCACTACGGGCGGGTGCGCTTCGAGATCGTGCCGACGGCATTGTCGGCAGACGCGGCGGCCGCTTTAAGGGTGTCGGTGGGCAGTCCCGGATTGCGCATCGCCCGGGTCAATTACGATCAGCACGGGCGGCTGATCGATTGTGACCTGGAGTTCTGGCGCCATGATGCGATTCATGTCGGGGTCGATGTGGCCTGAACCGGGCCACCGCGGGCTTCGCAGCCTTATCCGAAACGGTAGATGTCCATGCCCAGCGCGCCCAGGGTGAACCCTTGGTGGGCGATGCTGAACTGCCCCCCGGCACTGCGGGCAAAGTACAACGGCAGCAAGTGTTCATCGCTGGGATGGTTGCGCACGGCGTTCGGTGCCTGCCGGCGATAGTCGTGCAGGGCGGCCTCATCCTTTGCCGCGAGCTTGTCGATCATCCAGTCGCGAAATTCCCGGGCCCAGGGTTCGACACTCTCCGGGCCGGCATGCCAGTCCAGCTCTCGCAGGTTGTGGGTGATGCTGCCGGAACCGATCAACAGCACACCCTGTTCGCGCAAGCCGGCCAACGCCTGGCCCACACGGGCCTGCAAGGCCGGGCCGCCTCGGGTAGGCAGTGAAACCTGGACAATCGGGATGTCGGCCTGGGGATACATCAACGACAGCGGCACCCAGACGCCATGGTCGAACGGTCGTGTGCTGTCGATGCGGGCGGGAAGGGCACTGGCGCGCAACAGTTCGACCACCTGTTCGGCCAGCCCGGGGTTACCAGGAGCCGGATATTGCACCTCGAACAAAGCCTTTGGAAAACCGCCGAAGTCATGCCAGGTGTCCGGCTGCGGGTTGCCGCCCACCAGCAGTTCATCGCTTTCCCAGTGTGCGGAGACAATCACGATGGCATCCGGCCTGGGCATCTCTGCGGCCAGGCGAGCCAGGGCCGGTCCGCTGGCGCCCGGTTCCAGGGCCAGCATCGGCGAACCATGGGATATGTACAGGCTGGGGAACATGGATGAGCTCCTGGGAGTTAAGATGGCGTCATCTTCTGTCAGATCATTGATCTAAATCTAATATAAGTTTTAGGGTGTTTTGATCGAATTTTCGGGGTTATTTATGCAGCCGGAGTTTTGGCACAAGAAGTGGGCGTCGAATCAGATCGGCTTTCACTTGCCGCAAGTTAATCCTTATCTGCAACGGTTTTGGCCGCAGTTGGGTGTGGAGGACGGCGCTCGCGTGCTGGTGCCGTTGTGCGGCAAGAGCCTGGATTTGTTGTGGCTCGCCCGCGAAGGCCATGAGGTGTTGGGCATCGAGTTGTCGGAGAAGGCCATCGAGGACTTCTTCAATGAGCACCATTTCGACCCTGATGTCAGTGAGCAGGGCCCGTTCAAGGTCTATCGGGCTGGCTCGATCGAGCTGTGGTGCGGTGACTTTTTCGACCTGACGGCTGGTGATGTGGCCGATTGCGCCGCTGTTTACGACCGCGCCGCGCTGATTGCGCTGCCGCCGCCCATGCGTGAGCAATACGCCGCGCACCTGACGCGGATTGTGCCGAAGGATGCGCTTGGGTTGTTGATCACGCTGGATTACGACCAGGCGCAGATGCCCGGTCCGCCGTTTGCCGTGCTCGATGAAGAGGTGCAGCGGTTGTTCGGTGCTGCGTGGACACTAAAAATCCTCGAAGACCAGGATGTACTGAGCGAGAGCGGGAAGTTTCTGGAGGCAGGCGTTACGCGGCTTGAGGAGCGCGTTTATCGGGTTTCCACTCAGTAAAAGGTGTTGGTTTACCGGGCTCCATCGCCAGCAGGCTGGCTCCCACATCTACTGTGGGAGCCAGCCTGCTGGCGATGGGGCCATGAAAAACACCATAACCATCCAGTAGAAAAAAAGGCCCGCATCTCTGCGGGCCTTCTTGTTTACTTCGCAAACGCTCAACCGCGACGACGGGCCAGTGCGTCAATGCGCTCTTCCAGCGGCGGGTGGCTCATGAACATGCGGGCAAAGCCCTGTTTGATGCCACCGTTGATGCCGAAGGCGTTCAGGGTGTCAGGCATGTGCACCGGCAGGCCCTGTTCCGCACGCAGGCGTTGCAACGCGCCAATCATCGCGGCGGTGCCGGCCAGGTTTGCACCGGCTTCGTCGGCACGGAATTCGCGCTTGCGCGAGAACCACATGACGATGGCGCTGGCCAGGATACCCAGGACCAGTTCGGCGAAGATGGTCGCCACGTAGTAGGCAATGCCCTGGCCTTCTTCGTTCTTGAAGATCACCTTGTCGACAAAGTTGCCGATGATCCGTGCGAAGAACATCACGAAGGTGTTCACCACGCCCTGGATCAACGCCAGGGTGACCATGTCGCCATTGGCCACGTGGCCGATTTCGTGGGCCAGGACGGCTTTCACTTCATCCGGCGAGAACCGCTCCAGCAGGCCCTGGCTGACGGCGACCAGTGCGTCGTTCTTGTTCCAGCCGGTGGCAAAGGCGTTCGCCTCATAGGCCGGGAAGATCCCGACTTCGGGCATCTTGATCCCGGCTTCGCGGGACAGTTGCTCGACCGTTTGCAGCAGCCATTGCTCGTGACGCGTGCGCGGCTGGCTGATGATTTGGGTGCTGGTGCTCATCTTCGCCATCCACTTGGAGATGAACAGCGAGAACAGGGAACCGGCGAAACCGAAGACCGCACAGAAAATCAGCAGCTGATTGAGGTTGAGATCAACCCCATTGGCCGCCATGAACCCGTTGAAGCCGAAAAGGCTCAGGGTGATGCTGGCAATCAGCACGACCGCCAGGTTAGTGGCCAAGAACAGCAGGATGCGCATCATGGTTGTAGAAATCTCCTCATGCTAAAGATGTAGCGTACTGCGGGGTATATAAGGTGCTGCACCGGGGTATTCAACCAAGTGACTATTTCAAACTGTGTCCTACAGCAAAAGCGTAGCTGGTTGCAGGGCATTTCCGACGTGGGACGGCGAAGTTGTTTGTCAGGCCACCGACGGCTGGGTGCCCGTGGTTACTCGACGTGACCAGGCAATGTGGCATTGCACAGGCATCGAGGCAGCAGTCATGGGTAGGACGTAATCATGTGTTGCAGAATGAATCACCGTGCGATGTTTCCGCCATCGCACGGTGACAGGCCGCTTACTGGCGGTAGGACTTGAGGAAATTGCCGATGCGTCCGATGGCCATGTCCAGGTCATCGACGCGCGGCAGGGTCACGACGCGGAAGTGGTCGGGCCATGGCCAGTTGAAGGCTGTGCCTTGCACCACCAGCAGCTTCTCGGAGAGCAGCAGGTCGAGGACGAACTTTTCGTCGTTGTGGATCGGGCAGACCTTCGGGTCGATCCGCGGGAAGGCATATAGCGCGCCCATCGGCTTGACGCAGCTCACCCCGGGAATGTCGTTGAGCAGTTCCCAGGTGCGGTTACGCTGTTCCAGCAGGCGCCCTTGCGGCAGCACCAGATCGTTGATGCTCTGGTAGCCACCCAGCGCGGTCTGGATCGCGTGCTGGCTCGGCACGTTGGCGCACAGGCGCATGTTGGCCAGCATGTCGATGCCTTCGATGTAGCTCTGGGCGTGTTGTTTCGGTCCGGAAATGGCGATCCAGCCGGAACGGAAACCGGCCACTCGATAGGACTTGGACAGGCCGTTGAAGGTCAGGCACAGCAGGTCCGGCGCCAGCGAAGCGGTGCAGATGTGCACGGCATCGTCGTAGAGGATCTTGTCGTAGATCTCGTCGGAAAACACCACCAGGTTGTGCTGGCGGGCCAGTTCCAGCATGCCCAGCAGTACTTCTTTCGAATACACCGCACCGGTCGGGTTGTTCGGGTTGATGATCACCAGGGCCTTGGTGTTCGGGGTGATCTTGGCCTTGATGTCGGCCAGGTCCGGCCACCAGTTGGCCTGCTCGTCGCACAGATAATGCACCGGGTTACCGCCCGACAGGCTCACCGCGGCGGTCCACAACGGGTAGTCGGGAGCCGGTACCAGCACTTCGTCGCCGTTGTTGAGCAGGGCCTGCATCGACATCACGATCAGCTCGGAAACGCCGTTGCCCAGGTAGATGTCCTCGATGCCGACACCTTCCACCTGCTTTTGCTGGTAGTACTGCATGACGGCCTTGCGCGCGCTGAACAGGCCCTTGGAGTCGCTGTAGCCCTGGGCGGTCGGCAGGTTGCGGATCACGTCCTGGAGGATTTCGTCCGGCGCTTCGAAACCAAAGGGCGCCGGGTTGCCGATGTTCAGCTTGAGGATGCGATGGCCTTCCTCTTCCAGGCGTTTGGCGTGCTTGAGCACTGGGCCGCGAATGTCATAGCAGACGTTGGCGAGCTTGTTCGATTTGCTGACCTGCATGGCGATGTGTTCCCGAAAATGAACGATCCAGGCGGCGTGTGGACAACCGTGCTGGGAAACCTGCGTTATCACACAGGCCTGGCGCCTTGAGAGGCAGCACCCATAAATCCGTTTGAATGCGCGTGGTCTGGCTGCCAGACTGGCGTTTGACGAGGCGCAATCATACGTGCCGCCCGATCCGTGGAAAAGGTACAGATCGGGCTTTTTCAGCTGCTGAGGTGTGATGATGGAAAAGTTGGAAAAATCCCTGGAAGAATGGAAGGCCATGCTCGATCCAGAGCAGTACAACGTTTGCCGGCTCAAGGGCACCGAGCGCCCGTTTTCCGGCAAGTACAACGGCACCAAGACCGATGGTGTCTATCATTGCATCTGCTGCAACGAGCCGTTGTTCGACTCCGCCACCAAGTTCGATTCCGGTTGCGGCTGGCCGAGTTTCTACGCGCCGATCGGTGACAGTGCGATGGTCGAGATCCGTGATGTCAGTCACGGCATGATCCGTACCGAAGTGGTCTGCGCCAAATGTGACGCGCATTTGGGCCACGTATTCCCCGATGGCCCGCCGCCGACCGGGTTGCGTTATTGCATCAACTCCGTGTGCCTGGACCTGGTACCCCGCGAATAAGATCACCTCGATTCTCTGTAGGAGCCGGCTTGCTGGCGATAGCGGTGGATTTGACACACCGCGGCGTGCCGATCGCCAGCAAACCGGCTCCTCCAGGTTTGGCGCTCGATTAATTACATTGCACACAATTCAATTGCTCGCTATGTTTGTCAAATCACCCCCATCTAGAGCGCCCCAATCATGAGCGACAATCTCCTCAGCATCCCTTGCACCACCATCAAGGGCGAACAGAAAACCCTGGCGGATTACGCCGGCAAGGCCGTGCTGGTGGTCAACACCGCCAGCAAATGCGGTTTCACCCCGCAATACAAAGGCCTTGAAGAGCTGTGGCAGACCTACAAGGACCAGGGCCTGGTGGTACTGGGCTTTCCCTGCAATCAGTTCGGCAAGCAGGAGCCGGGTAACGAAGGGGCGATCAGCGAGTTCTGCGAGCTCAACTACGGAGTCAGTTTCCCGCTGTTCAAGAAAATCGAAGTCAATGGCGACGGTGCCCATCCATTGTTCGTGCAGCTGAAAAAGCGTGCGCCGGGTGTGCTCGGTTCCCAGGGCATCAAGTGGAACTTCACCAAGTTCCTGATCGGCAAGGACGGCCAGTTGGTCAAGCGCTTCGCGCCGGCGACCAAGCCGCAGGACTTGAGCAGCGAGATCGAAGCCCTGCTCAAATGAACACCTTGTCCGTTGATTCGCTGAGCCTCGACAGCCAGCTCTGCTTCAAACTGTATGCCGCGTCCCGGGCGGTGATTCGCGCCTACAAGCCGATGCTCGATCAGTTGGGCCTGACTTACCCGCAGTACCTGGCGATGCTGGTGTTGTGGGAATGGCAGGCAACAGCCCCGGAGCAGCCCACGGTCAAGGCCCTGGGCGAACGCCTGGCGCTGGATTCCGGCACGCTGACGCCGTTGCTCAAGCGTCTTGAGCAATTGCAGCTGGTTCAGCGCCAGCGCTCGGCGCGGGATGAGCGGGAGGTGCACCTGAGCCTGTCGCCCCAGGGCACGGCGCTGCGTGAACAGGTCGGCCCGCTCAAGGCCCGCCTGTTGTGCGACAGCGGCGTGGACCTGGATCGCCTGAATGAGCTGCGCGACGGCCTGGATCACTTGTTGGGGCAGATCAAGGCGCTGTCGTAGCCGGTATCCACACATCCAGCAGGGCGGCCAGCTCTTCTCGACGAAAAGGTTTGGCCAGGTAGTCGCTCATGCCCGCCGCACGGCAGCGTTCGCGCTCTTCGGACATGGCGTTGGCGGTCAGGGCGACGATGGGTAACTGCGGCCAGCGACCGCTGCGACGGATTTGCCGACTGGCCTCATAGCCATCCATGACCGGCATGTTGCAGTCCATCAGCACCAGATCGAAGTCGCGGCTCTCCAATTGATCCAGCGCTTCGGCGCCGTGCGCGGCGACGATCACGTCGCAACCGAGTTTGCCCAGCATGCCCTTGGCCACCAGCTGGTTGACCGGGTTGTCCTCGACCAGCAGCACCCGCGCCCGACGCTGCGCGAGGGTGGCGTCGACCCGGGTATCGCTGGGGGTGTCGGTTTGCACCAGGAGGATTCGCTGCAAGGTCTGGTGTAGCGCATTGCGTGCCAAAGGACGGGCCTGCTGCTGCAAGGGGGCGAGGGCGCTGGCCTCTTCGCTGGGCAGGAAGCTGCCGTAAGCGGTCACCAGCAGGATCGGCGCGCGGATGGTGGGGCGCAGGTTGAACAGGCACTCGGGGCAATCGGTGATCAGCACATCGGGGTCCAGACCGAGCAATGAGTCATCGATCGTGCGCTGTTGATAATCGAGCCCCCAACCAGGCAAAACACTTTTCAGCAGTTCCGCCAGGCCGCTGCCGGCGGCGGTAATTGCCACGATTTTGCCCTGCAGGGGGGGCGGGGCCAGTGCCCGGGTATGACTGGGCAGCGGCAGTTGCGCGCAGAACTGGCTGCCGAAACCGGCTTCAGAACTGATGGTGAGGCGACCTTGCATGGCTTCGCACAGGTTGTAGGTCAGGGCCAGGCCCAAGCCGGTGCCGCCGAATTGTCGGGTGATGCCGGCACCCGCCTGGGTGAAGGGCTGGAAGATCTTGACCTGCGCCTCCCGCGGGATGCCGATGCCCGTGTCGCAGACTTCGATGCTGACGCCATCCTTATAGGTCGACAGGCGCACATCGACCCGGCCGAAACGGGTGAACTTGAGCGCATTGGACAGCAGGTTGCTGACGATCTGCCGCACCCTTGTCGGATCGCCGAGCACCAGCGCAGGAAAGTCCGGGTCGATCAGGCAGGTCAGTTCGACACTCGGCGCGGCGTTCTGTGACAGCAGGTTGGCGGTGTCCTCGACCAGCGAGCCCAGGTCGAACGGGATGTGTTCGAGTTCGAGTTGGCCGGCGTCGAATTTCGACAGGTCGAGGATATCGTTGAGCAACTCCACCAGGACTTTGCCCGAGTCATGGGCGATGGCCAGCTGTTGCTGTTGCTCGGCATTCAGCGGGCCGTCCAGCGACAGCGCGATCATGCCCAGCAGGCCATTGAGGGGCGTGCGGATTTCGTGGCTCATGTTGGCCAGGAACACCGAGCGCGCTTCGGCCATGTCCAGGGCGGTGCTGCGAGCGACTTCCAGCTCCTGATTGGATTGACTGAGCCGGGCATTGATGGCCTTGAGCTCGGTCGTGCGCGCCGACACGATGTTTTCCAGCTGGGCAAGATAGTCGGTCAGGCGATTTTCGGCGTTGCGTCGCTGCTGGATTTCGGTGGCGATGTTTTCGAATTGCTGGTTGGCAACTTTCACCAGCACGCCGATTTCGTCGTTGGCGTGTCCCGCCGGGCATTCCAGCGACGTCGGCTCGGCGTTGCGTGGATCGCGGCCGCTGAGTTCGCGGATGACCCGCACCAAGGGCTTGGTCAGCATCACGTAGAACAGCGCCAGGAGGATGCCACTCAGCAGCAGGCTGCGGGCGAAACCGTTGATCAGGGTGACCTCGGCCCGGCGCAGGAAGCGGTAGCCGAATGAGTAAGTGTCGACGTCCAGTTGCAGGGTGCCCAGGGATTCGCCGGGCAAATGATCCAGGTACAGGCGGTCTTCGAACTGCCGATTGGCCCCGAATAGCAGGTCACTCAATACCCGATAGCCGCTTTGCAGGCCGGGACGCTTGACGTTGGCCAGGATATTGCCGTTGTTGTCGGTCAGTTTCGCACCAATGATCGCGGGCGAGCGCAGCAGGCCCAGGGTCAGTTCCTGGGCGAGTTCGGCGTCGATGTTGTAGGCGATGCGCGAGGCGGGGTTGTGGCTGATTTCGAGCAGAGACAGTATTTCACGGTTGATGGAGGCGTCTTCGCTGGCATAATCGATGCCTATTTGCAGCACGCTGAGCAGCATACCCAGGACGAAACCGACCAGCACGGTGAGCCGCGCCTGTTTGTAAGACAGGCGGTTGGTGAACTTGATATCCATGGGGTGCTGAATCACTTCCGTTTTCCTTCGCTGCTCAAGCATAGTCGATCATGCAGGGTGTTCCCATGAGCCCTGCCATAGGGCGGTTGACCGTTCATCGAACGCTGTATGTCGTATCTGTATCGCCATCATCACTGTGAACGTGCCCGAGGAGAAGACGTGGATTCCCGATTGAATGCTTTTCTTGAACGTGCCGATGCCGTTCTGGCCCGTATCGAACCGCTGCTGCCCACCCCTCGGCAAGCCATCGACTGGACCCATTGCCTGGCTGCGCGCTGGCAGCGCGAGGGACGCAGCGGTTTTCTGCTGCCGCTGCAGGTCAGCCTGGACATGCGCCTGAGCGACCTGATCGGCGTCGATCGCCAGGTTGAGCAACTGGGGCGTAATACCCGCCAGTTCCTCGATGGCATGCCGGCCAACCATGCGCTGCTCTGGGGTTCGCGCGGCACCGGTAAATCGTCGCTGGTGCGCGCCTTGCTGGCCGAGCACGCCCAGGCCGGTCTGCGCCTGATTGAAATCGAGCGCGATCACCTGGCGGACTTGCCGCGGGTGGTCGAGCAGATCGCCAAGCTGCCGCAGCGTTTCGTGCTGTTCTGCGATGACCTGTCTTTCGAGTCGGGCGAAGGCGATTATCGCGTACTCAAGAGCGTACTCGACGGTTCGCTCGAACAGGCGCCGGACAACGTGTTGCTCTACGCCACGTCCAACCGTCGCCACCTGGTGCCGGAAAAGGAAAGCGATAACGAAAACTGGAAACGCGTCGATGGCGAATTGCACCCCAGCGAGGCGGTGGAAGACAAGATCGCCCTGTCGGACCGTTTCGGCCTGTGGCTGTCGTTCTATCCGTTCACCCAGGAGCACTTCCTGAACGTGGTCGAGCACTGGATCGGCCAGTTGGCCGACAAGGCCGGCCTGCCGTGGCAGCGCACCGAAGAGCTGGACATCCTCGCGGTGCGCTGGGCCACCGGGCGGGGCAATCGCAACGGACGTTGCGCGTATCAATTTGCCCGCTATTGGGTGGGGCTCAAACTGTTGGAGCACAAGGCATGATCGATTTACAAAACAGCGGGCAGGGCCTCGAGGGCTACGGCATGCTGCACGCGCAGCTGGAATCCTTGCTGGCGGACGAGCGCGATTTCATTGCCAACGCCGCGCAGTTTTCGGCGTTCCTGTTCAATCAGCTCGAGGGCTTGAACTGGGCCGGGTTCTACCTCAATCGTAACGAAGAGCTGGTGCTGGGCCCGTTTCAAGGGCAGATCGCCTGCGTGCGGATTCCGTTCGGTCGGGGTGTGTGCGGCACGGCGGCGGCGACCTTGCAGACCCAGCGGGTCGAAGACGTGCACGCGTTTGCCGGGCATATCGCCTGCGACAGTGCATCGAACAGCGAACTGGTGGTGCCCCTGGTCAAGGACGGTCGCCTGATCGGCGTACTCGACCTCGACAGCCCGCAACTGGCGCGTTTCACCGCGCAGGATCAGGCCGGTATCGAGCAGCTGGCGGCTATCTTCCTGCGCCTGACCGACTGCTGATCAGCCTTTCAAGCCTGCCTTGACCAGCAGGCTTGAGGTATCCACGGCATCGATCTGCCCTGGATCGAGGAAGCGCCGGGCGTACTGCAGATAGATCTGTGCGTTGATGAACAGCTCGAACAACTGCGGGTCGATGTGCGCATCCCGGCACATGTTGGCCATGATGCCCAGCGCTTCGCTCAGGGTCTTGGCTTTCTTGTAGGGGCGGTCGGCGGCGGTCAGCGCCTCGAAGATATCGGCAATCGCCATCATCCGCGCCGGCAGGCTCATCTGCTCACGCTTCAAGCGTTTCGGATAACCCGTGCCGTCCATTTTTTCGTGGTGGCCGCCGGCGATCTCCGCGACATTGCCCAGGTGTTCGGGGAAGGGCAGTTGGCTGAGCATCAGGATCGTCTGCACCATGTGGTGGTTGATGATGTAGCGCTCCTCAGAGGTCAAGGTGCCTCGGGTTATGCTCAGATTGTAGAGCTCGCCGCGGTTGTACTTGTAGCGCGGGACATCGAGCTTGAAACCCCAGGGATTGTCCTCGGCAATCAATTCGGTTTCGGCGCGCTCGAACAGATGCTCGGGCCGGTCCGCCAGCAACGCCTCGCGGACCGGCAGCGTGGGTGCCGGCGTACGCGCCTGGCGCTGGTTTTCTTCCCAGGAAACACCCAGCCGGTCATCCAGGGTTCGCGTCCAGGTGCGCTGCGCGATGCTGCGCAGGCGCTGCAGGTCGGCTTCGGCCATGGCCTCGCCGCCCAGGTTGCAGCGGGCGATGAAGGCGAAATCGTCATTGAGCGCCGTCAGGCTGGCCTCTCGCTGTTGCGCCAGCTGTTGCTCGTCGCCACCTTGGGCGATGGCTTGCCAATAGTCGATCCAGGCATCGCGCTTGAGAACTTCGAAGCGAGTGCGTATTTCGTGGATACGGTCGTTCAGGGTTTCCAGTTTCGTGGCTTTGTCGACCACGTATTCCGGGGTCGTCACCTTGCCGCAGTCGTGCAGCCAGGCGGCGATGTGCAGCGCCTCCCAATCATCGTCCGTGGGCTGATAGCCGCGAAAGGCCGGGTCCTGGCTGGCGGCCGCGGCCTGGGCGAGCATCAGTGTCAGGGCCGGGACTCGCTGGCAATGGCCACCGGTGTAGGGGCTCTTGGCATCGATCGCGCCGGCCAGCAGTTTGATGAAGGCGTCCAGCAGCTGTTTTTGCCGGTCTTGCAAGCGCTGGCTTTCGATACTCACGGCGGCCGCACCGGACACCGCCTGCAGGAACGCGATGCGGTCGGGACGCAGTTTGTCCAGGTCGCTCTGGTTGCCGCTGTCGGCCAGCAGAAACACCAGCAGGCCCACGGTTTCGTTGTGACGATTGTGCAAGCGGATGCCGATCAGGTGAACTCGGGGACAGGCCATGGCCAGCAGGACTTTCTGCATGTCTCCCGCCTGTTCGAAGCCCAGGTGGGAGACGACGTTGTCGGCCGTCGATAGCTGCTGCAGCCAGGCGGGGCTGTGCGCATCATGAAGCCCGTGTGCGCTGAGGTCGAAAGACGACAGAGTTTGTGCCGTGTCGTTGATCACCAGGCCCTGGGGTTCCATAAGATCGCCATCCCCTTCGCGCAGGTAGATCAGGCCGGCCTGGGCCTGGCCAATCCTGACCGTTTCAAACAGCACCCGCTGCAGCAATGGGGCAAACCGGGTCTCGGCGCTCAGGCTGTCGGTGATCTGGAAGAAGCTCGCCAGGGTGTCTTTCATGCGCGCCATGGACAGGCTCAGTTGGTCGACCTCGAGCACCGGAGAGCGACGGGCGGCGGGAAAATTGAAATCGAAGCTGCGAATGGCATCCGCCTCCTGCACCAGGGCGCGCAGGGGCTTGACCAGGATCCTGGACGTCAGCCATCCCAATGGCACGCACAACAACAGGGTCGCCAGAGTAATCAGTGCGCCTTGCCAGCGCATGCGATAGGCGTCGGCAAGCAATTCATCTTCCGGTACCAGCATCGCCAGTTGCAGCCCCTGGGGGCCGCCTTCCTGCATGCTGCTGCGGGCAACGATCCAGCTACGGCCCATGGCCGTCAGGCGATTGCCAGGCCTGGGGTTGTCGAGCAGTGCTTTCAGACCGGGACTCAGGTCGGCGGCCTTGGCCAGGCGGGCGGTTTGATCGTCGACGATCAGGCGACGACTGTCGGGATAAGCGATGGCATTGCCCTGGGCATCGAACAGGACGATCTCGGTCGCCGGTGTCACCACATGTTTGGCCAAGGTGGCCGAGAGCTCGGCCAGGGTCAGGTCGGCAGCGATCACCGCATGCTCGCCGCTACGCCGTGCCAGGGTGGTGCCGACATGGTGGGTCGAGAAAAAGACGTAGGGTTCGGTGGTGATCTGGTCGACATCCTGGCTGGCACTGGTGAACCAGGCCCTGCTACGCGGATCATAGGTTTCGTCGAGATTGTCCTGACGACCGAGGAGCGTCAGGTCCTGATCGAAAAACAAGGATTGCGAATGCACCTGGCCGCTGCTGTTTCGCTCGATGCTCCATACCTGGTAGGCCGCGGTATCCGGGGCCTTGAGCAGCGCTTTCAGGTCTGGCGTGCGCAGCGGGCGAACCATGAAAAAGTCACCGTTGTCGTATCCCAGGTATAACGAAGCCAGGTCGGGGTTGTCCTTGAGCGACTGGCTGAAAGGCTGGAGCAGCGCCAGGCGCTGTTGCAGGTCGAGGGCCTGGGCTGCGGGGTTGTGCCGCAACAGGCTCAACAGATGCCGAATCGGCTCATAGGTGGCGTGCAGGTCCAGGCGCACATCCTGCTCGATTCGACTGAACAGCTTTTCGCTGCTCGAAAGAATGATCTGAGTGGTTTGCCGGTAGTGGAAAATGCCCAGCACGACCCCGGTCAGCAACAGCAGCAAAGTGAACATCACGCTGATATGAACGTGCAGGGGAAATCGCCGTTGAACCGGGCGCAGTGGGCTGGGCATGCAGGTCACTCCGTGATGGTTAACACACTGCTCCGGGTCCAAGCATAGTTAAGGCTCGGGTATTGTGCCTTTGTCGTTTTGTCCGATTTGTTGCAGCAATGCCTGTTCCAGTTCGAGCAGGGCGCGCTCCACGGCGTCGCAGTATTTGGCAACGTTCTCAGGGGAGAAGCGCTCATGGCAGGTGGCTTCGAGCGCCTCGCAGCTGTCGATCAACCGGGTGGCCTGAACGATTCGGGCGGCGCCCTTGATTTTATGGGCTATGTCGAGAAAGGCCTGCGGGTCCGGGGTGTCGGACAGTGCCAGCAGTTCCTGTCGATCCAGGCGGTTGCTGTTCAACAGTTCGGTCAGCAGGCGCAGGTCCAGCGCCGGGTCGCCCCCCGTCAACAAATGCAAGCCTTGCAGGCTGAAGGCCGGGGCCACGACCCTGGGCTTGATTTCCTTTATTCCCTTGATGCCCGTGACCCATTGACTCAAGGCGGCCAGGGACAGGGGCTTGAACAGGCAGTCGTCCATCCCGGCCTGTTTGCAGCGTTGAACTTCTTCCGGCTGAGCGTTGGCGGTAAAGCCCAGGAGGGTGCAACGCGGCTGTTGAGTGTGTCGTTCGTGTCGACGAATGGCCTGGGCCAGTTCATACCCATTCATGACTGGCATGTTGCAATCGGCGACCACCAGGTCGAAGGCGGCGGATTTCCATGCGTCCAATCCAGCCTGGCCGTCCGCCGCGACGCTGAATCGATGACCCAGGAACTCAAGCTGCTGGCACATCAGCAAGCGGTTGGCCGCGTGGTCGTCGACCACCAGCACATTCAAGGGGATTGTCGCGCAGTAGATGGGAGGCTCGGCGGTTTGCGCCCTGGAGTCGCGAGGCAGTGTGGATAACGGCAACGAAATCCTTACCCGGGTACCGACGCCCGGCTGGCTGCTCAACTGCAGGCTGCCGTTCATCATTTCGCACAGGCTGCGACTGATCACCAGTCCAAGCCCGGCACCGCCCCGTGCCGACTGCCCGGTATTGGCGGCTTGAGCGAAAGGTTCGAACAGGCGTTGCTGATCCTCATGACTGATCCCCGGGCCGCTGTCTTCGACCAGCAACAGCATGTGCGCCCGGTCAGCCTCGCTGCTCAGGTCCAGGGTCACAATAATCCTGACCTGGCCGTGCTCGGTAAACTTGATGGCATTGCTGACCAGGTTCGACAACACCTGCTTGAAGCGCAGGGGATCGAGCAACACGTCGATAGCCGGATTGGCCGGGTTGAATTGCAGTTGCAACTCGAGTCCCTTTTGCCGGGCCAGCCCATCGAAGATACGCGCTACCGACGCCACGATTTCCTCCGGGTTGACCCGTTCCGGGTTCAGGCTCAGGTGCCCGGACTCGATGCGCGCAATATCGAGAATGTCCCCGATCAGTTCCAGCAGGTCCTTTGCCGAGTGGTACGCCACATCAATGGCGGGACGATCCGGGTGGTGTTGTTCGATGCGCTTGAGCGTCAGTTCGAGCATGCCGATGACGGCATTCATCGGGGTGCGGATTTCATGGCTCATGGTGGCCAGGAACGTGCTCTTGGCCCGGTTGGCTTCGTCGGCGCGCTCTTTGGCGCATCGCAGGTCATCGAACAATTGGCGCCGTTCGCTGATGTCGATCCAGCCGCCAATGATGCCTTGCACCTCACCGCTCGAGTCGCGGTAGGGAAGAATCCAGTGATAGATGGTCAACCGGCGACCGCCAATGTGCAGCGCACGGTCAAGGATCATCGGCGTGCCTTCGGCCACCACTCGCTGGTAATCGGCCTGGTACTCGCGCGCTTCGAAGGCGTTGCTCATGGTGCCCTGGATCACGCTTTTGCCGATCACGTCTTCGCGTTTTGCGTTAAAGGCGCGCAAGTAGCTGTCGTTGCAACTTTGCAGCAGTCCTTGACGATCACGCACATAGATCGGGTGAGGCGTGCCGTTGACCAGTGAACGCATGAACTCGAATTGATCGTTCAGCGCTCGTTCGGCCGCCTTGCGCTGGTTGATCTGGCGCCGCATGTAGGCGTTCCAGGTCACGGAGATCAGCAACAGCAAGCCGGCGCCGATCACGATCTGATAGAACACCCGCTGATATTGGCGCCAGGTGTTTTGCGAGGAGGCCGAATAGCCGCGCCAGCGACTGTTGATGACGCCCAGCTCCTGCGGCGCGATGCTCAACAGTGCCTTGTTGAGGATGTCATTGAGTTCCTTGGCCTCGCGCCCCGTTGCCAGGGAGAACGCCGCCTGCTGGGTGCCTATGGTGGTGCTGATTTGCAGCTCGGTTTCGAACAGTTGCGAGGCGATGAAGTAGTTGGCGATCACCAGTGAATTCACCGCTCCTTCAACCCGGCCTTCGGCGAGCATTTCCACGGCGCTGAAGGCGTCCGGGGTCTGGATCAACCTGATCTGCGGGAACTCGCTGCGCAGATAGTCCATAAGCGGGTTGCCGCGGGCAATGGCCAGGCTTTTGTTCTTGAGCTGTGCAAGGTTTGTCGGACTGTCGTGCGCCTTGCGTGTCAGCAGGACATAGGAGTTCTGCAGGTACGGGCGGGTAAAGTTCAGCAAGGTATCCCGTTGTGCACTAGGGAGCATCGCGGCGATCAGATCGGCTTGATCGGTGTTGATTCGCTTGATCATGTCGCTGTCGCTACGGCTGCGCTGAACGTCGAAGCGCAGGCCGGTGCGCAATCTGATCAGCTCAAGCAAATCCGCGGCAATCCCGCGAAAGTTACCGGCACTGTCAAAAAACGTCAGCGGCGCATAGGCCTCATTGACGACCACCCGGACCACTGGATGTTGCGCCAGCCAGCGCTCCTCACTGTAACTGAGCTGCAGTTTTTGATCGGTGAGCAGGATATCGCTCCCGGCGCTCCAGCGTTTGGCGATGTTTTCCCGTTCGCTGGCGGGGATGGCCATGAGCGTCGTATTGATGATGGCGAGCAGTTGAGGATTGTTCCTGTGCACGGCAAAGCTGAAACCATGGGCTTCGTGCTTGCCGAAACTGGCCATGCGAATATTGTTCAGATAACCCTTGTTGATCATGTAATGGGTTGAAATGGTGTCGCCGAGAAAAACATCGGCCTGGCCGAAAGCCACTGCATTGATCGCGTTCTGGTAGGACGGGTAGGCGTCGATGATTGCCTTCGGGTATAGGGCCTTGACCTCCTCCAGGGGCAGGTAGTGATACACCATGCTGAGCCGCAAACCGGCCAGGCCATCATTGAGCGGCCGGGTTTCGCCTTCACGTGTCACCAGCACCGGTTGATCGACCGCATAGGGTGTGGAAAGCGCGATGTCGTCATTGTTCGCTTCGAATCCGTTGGCGGTGCCCAGCAGGTCGACCTCGCCTTTTTCGAGCGCTTCGATCGCCGCTCCCCGGGAGGCGAAGCGTTGAACCTTGACGGGCAGGCCGAGGGCCTCGCCGAGTATGCCCGCGTAGTCGGCGGTAAACCCTTCATATTCACGGCCGCTGCTGGTCAGGTCGAAAGGGGGGTAGTCGGGTGCCGAGGTGCCGAGGATCAGCTCACGTTTACCCTCGACCCATTGTCGTTGTGATTGATCCAGCTGGACTTCCAGGTGCAGGGGCGCTGAACGACTGAGCAAGGCATATTGTTCATGCTCCTGCGCGGCGTACAGCTCGGTGCACAGGCACAAGCCCGTGGACATGATCAGCAGATAGTCCTTCAAGCGGCTGGGCATTCTGTGCCTCACACTAACGCGTTACGTTTTGCCATCTCGATGAGTTCAACCAGGGATTTGGCCTTGAGTTTCTGCATGAGTCGTTTTTTATAAGTGCTGACGGTCTTGTTACTCAGGAACATGCCTTTGGCAATTTCCTTGTTACTGCGACCCTGGGCAAAAAGTTGCAATACCATGAGTTCCCGGTCATTGACTGACTTGAACAGTTCAAGTTCGGCGCACCGCGCTTCGTCACCACGGGCAGGGTTCAAGGCTTCACTGGGAAAGTAGTTATAACCGGACAGTACCGCTTTGATGGCGCTCACCAGCTCACTTAGATCTTCCTGTTTGCATACATAACCCGAGGCACCGGATTGCATGCAGCGGATACCGAATAATGTTGGGCATTGTGCAGTCAATACCAGGATTCTCAGGGGTGTACTCATTGCGTTGAAACGGGCAAGCACTTCCAGTCCATCCAGTTTGGGAATGCTGATATCGAGAATGACCAGGTCGGGCATGCATTCACGCACCATCTGCATGGCATCGACACCATTATCGGTTTCACCGACGACCTTGTAGCCCTCGTGTTCCAGCAACATGCGAACGGCAAGGCGGATGACAGGATGATCGTCGACAATAAAAACGGAGTTCATAATCAAATCCCTGCGAGCTCGGATAAAGCGCGCACCTTAGCTCAGATAGTTAGGGGGACGTATGAACTGACGGGTCTGTCGTAGCAATATAGGAATGTTCCTACATGCGAAAAGGAAATGGATTACGTGTCAACCGGTATTTTTTGGTAAGTTGCCACAAAAGATGTTGCTGTTTAGTTATTGGGAGCAGGGTGGTGATATGTGGGTTACACACTTTTTAAAGGCGCTTGGTTGCTGGGTGACGGTATCAGTTTCAATAAGTATCTCAGCTCGCACTGTTTTAATGGTTTTATCAAGCAGCCAAGTAATGGCAGTCCATTGACGAGGGCCAGATTTTCAAGTTCGCCCAGTTCATTGGATGTCAGGCTGCTTAACAGTATGGCCTGCTTGATCAGCCCCTGGTGGCTGGCGATTGATATCAGGTCGATGCCGCAAACGTCGGGCAGGCATTGGTCGCATAACAGGATGTCGAAGGGCTGCTCGGCGCTGAGCATGTGGTGCAAGGCGCTCCTGGCACAATCGCTGGTGGTCAAGTGAGTGAAGCCGTAACTCTCGAGCAGACATTGGGTGGCCCTGAGCTGAAACGGATGGTCCTCCACCAGCATGATGCGCAGATTGTCGTTGATCATGGTGTTCACGCTTCTTCTGTCGGAACGATAGGCGTGATTGTTTCCCGACAGCCGCCGCGCATTCGATCAGTGCACTCGACAGGCGTTGTAGGGGGATTCGGTGTTGCTTGAATGTTTTTGGATTTTCAGGACTGATCGGCCATTACCGAGGGGGTAATGGCTGATCTATCGCTTGTCGTCAGTGGCTGGAACGACCGGTCATTTCCAGGGCCATGTGGCTGGCGTAGCTGTCGGTCATGCCGGCGATGAAATCGATCATGCGCAAAAACGAGTTGTGCAGAGGGCCGTTCGGATCGGGTGCATTGTTGCCCAGCAGGTCGAGCACCCGCCGGCTCTTGAAGGACGGCGTTCGACCGTTGTGCTGCTCCAGTGCGGCACCGCAAAAAGCATTGAGCAGAATTTCCAGGGTGGTATAGGCACCGATCTCATGCAGGGTCTTGCGCTTGTCCTGGAAGATCTTCTGCCGCGCCATGTCCTTGGCATTGAGCACACAGCGTTTGGCCGGGCCGTGCATGTGCTCCACCAGGTCACCCGCCAGGGTGCCGGCCAACAGCGCATCCTGCTGCTCGACAAAGGCGCGGGCCGCGGCATTGGTCAGGTGTTCGATGGCCTTGCCGCGCAGGATCGCCAGTTTGCGCCGCCGCGAATCCTGCGGGCCGAGCAGGCGATAGGTTTGCGGCAGATCGTCGCCCACCAGGTCCAGTAACAGCGACTCGACTTCGGCATACTCCAGCAAGTCCATTTCCAGGCCGTCTTCGAGGTCGATCAAGGCGTAGCAGATGTCATCGGCGGCCTCCATCAGGTACACCAGCGGATGGCGCGCCCAGCGCTGCTCCTCCAGTTGCGGCAGGCCAAGTTTTTGCGCGATCTGCTCCAGCAGCGGCAGCTCGCTCTGGTAGCAACCGAACTTGTGTTTCTTGTACCCCAGCGAGTCGGCGTGCCTGGCCGTCCATGGATACTTCAGGTAAGTGCCCAGGGTGGCATAGGTCAGCCGGGTTCCGCCGTCGAACTGGTGGTACTCAAGCTGGGTCAATACCCGAAAGCCCTGGGCGTTGCCTTCGAAGTTGAGGAAGTCATTGCGTTGCGCTTCGCTCATCGCATCCAGCCAGCCGCGTCCCGCGGCCTGCTGGAACCAGTGCCGGATCGCGTCTTCGCCGGAATGGCCGAAGGGTGGATTGCCAATGTCATGGGCCAGGCAGGCCGATTGCACCACCATCCCCAGGTCACTGGGATCACACCAGTCGGGCAGGGCGCCGCGGATGGTTTCGCCGACGCGCATGCCCAGTGAGCGGCCGACGCAACTGACTTCCAGCGAATGGGTCAGGCGCGTGTGGATATGGTCGTTGCTGTGCACGGGATGAACCTGGGTCTTGCGCCCCAGACGGCGGAACGCCCCCGAGAAAATGATGCGGTCATGGTCTTTGTGAAAAGGACTGCGGCCCAGTTCTTCCGGGCTGTGCAGGGGCTTTCCGAGGCGTTCGCGGGTAAGCAGGGTAGGCCAATCCAAGGCTGGTTCGCTCCGTCAGGGGACTGATCGGGTAGCTTCCCGGTTCGCAACGCTGCCTGCAAGCGTCACTACAGCCCGACCGCGTCGATATCGATGAGCAGCAGGCGTTCGCCGTTGTCGAAAAATTGTCCGGCGGTGAGGCAGTACTGATTGCTGGTGGCGTCGCGGTAGGTGTTGGAGAGGGTCAGCTGCGGCTCCTCACAACCCTGCGCCAGCAGGTGATAGAAATACGGGCGCCAGGACCAGTTATGGCCCAGGTAGCGGTTGTCGGCGACCCAGCCGTTGTTGCGCCATTCCAGGTTGGGCGTCAACTGCGTGCCGTGACGGTCGCACTGATAGAAACGCAGCAGCCAGGGAAAGGCATCCAGTTGTGGCAGGGCACTCAGGGGCGCGCAAGTCTGTGCCCAGTGCTGCAGGATCGCCATCAGTTCGCCCAGTTGTTGGCGCATGATCATCAGGCGACCGCGTTCGGCCAACTTCTGCTGCACATAGCGCTGGCGCAGGTGGGCAAAGCGCTCGACGAAGGCATCGGCGGCAAAGAAATCCGCTTGTGCCCGGGCAAACAGAAACCCCTGGACATAACGTGAGCCGCACTCCAGGGCAAAATTCAGTTGCGCTTCGGTTTCCACGCCTTCGGCAATGATCCAGCACCCGGTTTTTTCCGCCATTTGTGCCAGCGCCTTGACCACGTCACTGCTGGGGCCGCCCAACGCGGCTGCCTGGAACAGGCGCATGTCGAGCTTGAGGATGTCTGGCTGCAGCGCCAGTACCCGATCGAGCTGGGAGTAGCCGGCGCCGAAATCATCGATGGCAATCCGTGCGCCGGCTTGCCGGTAACGCGCCACTACCTGTGCCAGGCGCTGGATGTCGCCACCCAGTTCGGTAATTTCGAAAACGATGCGCTGCGGATCTATTCCGTGCTTTTGCAGCTGACCAAGACTTGGCAAGGGTTGGTCCGGGCGCAGGCGGCTGATCCAGCGGGGGGAAATGTTCAGGCTGAGAAACCAGTCGCCAGGCGCTTCGTGCAGGCGACTCAGGGCGTTATCGCGCAGCTGACGGTCGAGGCGACGCAGGGCGACGGCGTTGGTGCGGGGATCGGCGAACAGCGGCCCCACCGAGGCGAGTTGGCCGTCGGCCTGACGCAGTCGGCCCAGGGCTTCCACGCCGGCGATACGGCCGGTGGCGGTATCGATGAACGGCTGAAAGCAGGCGAGCGGTTGCCCGTCGATCACAAGGCCTCCTTGGATGGATCTTGTTGTTGGATAAAGCCTGGTCACCGGGTAGGCGCGCAGGATCGAACCCCTCGATAGAGAGGTTCGATCCTGCGGTTACTGCAAGAATGTAGCCAGATACTGACAGGGTCAGTGTTTACGCGAAGAGCCTTGCATGACCAGCTTGACCAGAGGCCCCAGCGTGGTGCCCAGGCGGATCAGCCGGGTCAGGCTGCCCACGCCTGCGCCGCTCCGCGTGCCCTTACCGGTCAGGAAGCCCAACAAGGTAACGGCCGCCACGCCCCACAGCGGTGCATGCTTGATGCCGAACCCATCGTGCAGGTTCTGGCCCATGCCACGCAGCCGATGCAGGGGTTGCAGCAGTTGCCCGGATTCGTGACGGATTTCCTGGCGATGCATTTCCATGCGCAGGCGGATCAGTGCCTTGCGCATTTCCGTGCGTGAGCTGTTTCGAGGCAGTTCAGGCAGGTTCATGGCAGCAGGCGCTCCCGATCATTGGCCAATTCTTCCAACGTGCCATGGAAGGGCGAGGATTCATCGAAGATTGCCGCTCTCAGGCGTATCCCGCAGAACACGCAGGCAAGGGTGTAGAACACGCACAGTGAGATGATGGCGGGCAGGCGATAGGTGTCCCAGAACACGATCAACACCAGTGTCGACAGCCCAACCAACAACAATAACGCGAACACCAGTGCCAGGCCGGCAAACAGCAACAGGCTTACGGTGCGGGCCTTTTGCTCCTGCAATTCGATACCGAACAGTTCGACGTGACTGTGCAGCAACCCAAGAACGGCGGCGCCGAGGCGTCGCGGTGAGGAACTGGCGCCCGTCCCGGACGAGCCGATTTCATCGATCGCCATGATCAGCGCCGGGTTGCCAGCAAGCCAATGAGGAAACCCACGCCGGCGGCAATACCGACCGATTGCCATGGGTTGGCCTGGACATAGTCCTCGGTGGCGGTCACGGCAGCCTTGCCGCGTTCGCGCAGGGAGTCTTCGGTCAGTTTCAGGGTTTCCCTTGCACGCAGCAGACTGTCGTGGATCTGGTCGCGCAATTCATCGGCCTGGTCACCGGCCAGGGAGGCGGTGTGTTCCAGCAACCGTTCGGTATCGCTGACCAGTGTCTGAAAATCGCTCATCAGGATTTCTTGAGCAGTCTTTGCCTTGATGCTGGCCATTGGTGATCTCCATAAGTGGCGTCTGAATCGTTCGAGTATGAGCCTTGTGCGAAGGTTCAGTACAAATGACTGGTACAACTTTTGCTGTGTCGTGGTGCGTCGGCTCGCGCCGTTGCGCTGTTGCTGGGCAAGATTCCAGTAAAACCTTAACTCAAACAATCAAAACCCGCGCAAATGTCCCGGTCGTGATTGGCCTTGATGAACCCCGTGCTTCAAAACGGTTCATCGGGAGAGACCTGTTCGATTCGACAAGTCTCAACTTGGTGCATGGATTGCCCGCGCGAACTGCTTTGGTGCTTTTTTTCAGCCTTAAGGTCTGCCAAATCCATGGAAAATCTGCAAAGCGCTGTGGACACCCTGGTTCATAGCTCCAATACATTGTTCATCCTGATCGGTGCGGTCATGGTGTTGGCCATGCACGCCGGCTTCGCCTTCCTGGAAGTCGGGACTGTCCGGCAAAAAAACCAGGTCAATGCCCTGTCGAAAATCCTCAGCGACTTCGCCGTTTCCACACTGGCTTACTTCTTTATAGGCTATTGGATTTCCTACGGCGTCACCTTTATGCAACCGGCGGCCGTGATCAACGCCGATCACGGCTATGGCCTGGTGAAGTTTTTCTTCCTGCTGACCTTTGCCGCGGCGATCCCGGCGATCATTTCCGGGGGCATCGCCGAGCGTGCCCGGTTCGTTCCGCAATTGTGCGCGACAGCGTTGATTGTGGCGTTCATCTATCCCTTCTTCGAGGGCATGATCTGGAACGGCAACCTGGGTCTGCAGGCCTGGCTGCTGGAGCGCTTTGGCGCCAGCTTCCATGATTTCGCCGGTTCCGTTGTCGTTCACGCCATGGGCGGTTGGCTGGCGCTGGCGGCGGTGCTGTTGCTTGGGCCACGCAATGGGCGTTATCGCGAAGGGCGGCTGGTGGCGTTCGCGCCGTCGAGCATTCCGTTCCTGGCGTTGGGCTCGTGGATTCTCATTGTCGGCTGGTTCGGCTTCAACGTGATGAGTGCGCAAACCCTGCAAGGGGTCAGCGGGCTGGTTGCGGTGAACTCGTTGATGGCCATGGTCGGCGGCACGATGGCGGCGCTGATCGTCGGGCGCAATGACCCGGGCTTTCTGCACAACGGGCCGCTGGCCGGTCTGGTGGCGATCTGTGCTGGCTCCGACCTGATGCATCCGGTGGGTGCGCTGGTCACCGGTGCCATTGCCGGGGCGCTGTTTGTCTGGTGCTTTACGGCCGCACAAGGCAAATGGCATATCGATGACGTGCTTGGCGTGTGGCCGCTGCATGGTCTGTGTGGCGTCTGGGGCGGGGTAGCCTGTGGCATCTTCGGCCAGGCGGCCTTGGGCGGGTTGGGCGGTGTGAGCATCGTCAGCCAGTTGATCGGTACGGCACTGGGTGTGGTGGTAGCGCTGGCCGGTGGTTTTGCGGTGTATGGCGTGATCAAGGCATTCCATGGTTTGCGCCTGAGCCAGGAAGAAGAGTATTACGGCGCGGACTTGTCGGTGCACAAGATCGGCGCCGTCAGCCAGGATTAGCCGTGGTTCATTGGCTCGACGACATTTCGGGGCGGGCCTAGAATAAGCACTCAATTTCTTGGTAGAGCGCTCATGCTTCCTGAATGTCAGCTGTTCGGCACTCTCGGGTGTCATCTCTGTGAAGTGGCCGAAGCCATGTTGATGGAGTTTGTCGAGCGTGGCCTGCTGGTGGAACTGGTGGACATCGCTGACGACGAATCCTGGTTCGCCGCCTACAGCCTGCGCATCCCGGTATTGCGTCGGGTCGATACCGGCGCGGAACTGGGTTGGCCGTTCAGTGCCGACGAAGTGGTTGCCTTCCTGGGTTAAACGGTTTTGTGGGTGGACAGGTTCCGCCCGTCGAACTTTAGAGCCGATCCCCTTGGCTTAATCGACGCTATTCGGATACTGTATGCGCATACAGTTATCCGGATTGCTGTCCTGCTGCCGTTGATTTTTGGCGTTGGGCGGGGCAACTCCGGGCGTGAGGGGGATGAGTCGTGGTCAATGTCGAACAATTGAAAAGCAGCGTTAATCGCATGTCGGTGGATGTGGTACGCGAAGCCGTCGCCGAATTGCGCCTGGACGGCCTGGTGACGGAAGGAAAAACGCCCTTCAACAAGCTGCATTTCAATACCTGCTTTGCCGAAATCGAAGCCTTGTTCCAGCGCGCGGGCTTTCACCGCCAGCTGGATGTCGTGGGTTATCAGGGGTTGTTGTATGCACTGTATGACCCGGGTCGCTGGGAGGCGGTCGACGTGCTGCGCTGGCTCAAGGAGTACACCGAGGCGGCGCAGATACCGGCGTGAGGATTCTGCGCTAGGTTCGTTTGCGCTGCTGTTGGATAATGCCGCTCTGCATTCAAGGTAAGAGCTTTTGTATGTCCACTTCAGCATTTTCTGCTGCACACAGCCAGGCCAGCACGCTGTACCTGCCGCCTGGCCCGTGGCAGACCGTTTTCGATTGCCTGTGCGAGCACTTCAGCGCCATCAGTCGTGAACAATGGCTGGACAGAATCGCTCGCGGTCGCGTCCTCGATGGGCAGGGCGCGCCCATTGCCCTTGACCTGCCTTACAGGGAAGGCCTGCGGATTCACTATTTTCGCGAAGTGCCTGACGAAAAACCGATCCCGGTGGTCGAGTCGATCCTGTACGCGGACGAGCATCTGGTGGTGGCGGACAAGCCACATTTTCTACCCGTAACCCCGGCGGGTGAGTACGTCGAACAGACCTTGTTGCGTCGCCTTATCCGTCGCCTGGACAACCCGCACCTGGTTCCCTTGCATCGCATCGACCGGCATACCGCGGGTCTGGTGCTGTTTTCCGCCAACCCGCAGAGCCGTTCGGCGTATCAGTCGCTGTTTCCTTCGCGGCAGATCGAAAAGCGCTACGAGGCTATCGCCCGGGCATTACCTGACCTGACGTTTCCACTGGTGCACAAGAGCCGACTCATCGATGGCGAGCCGTTCTTTCGCATGCAGGAAGGGCCGGGCGCCAGCAACACCGAGACGGCTGTGGAAGTCCGGGAAAAGAACGGCGACCTCTGGCGCTATGGGCTTTATCCGGTGACGGGCAAGAAACATCAGTTGCGGGTGCACATGACCGCCCTGGGCGCCAGCATCTGCAACGACCCGTTTTATCCCCGGGTGCTCAAGGACGTGGAAGATGACTATGCCAACCCGCTGAAACTGCTGGCCCAGGGGCTGAAATTTGTAGACCCGGTGACGGGTGAGGGCCGGGAGTTCGAGAGCGCAATCACGTTGCAGTGGTGAGCAGGGCATTCAAAAAAATCGAATTTATGCCCAGGTCTGCAGTCTTTTGATCAGGCGCCACGCCTGTGGCGTTCGATACCTCCCATGCAAGGAGATATTCATGAAACGCACGGTTTTCGCCGGAATGTTGATTTGCACCGCCCTGTTGGCCTCTCCCGTATTCGCCGCAGACAGCGACCTGTGCACCATCAAGCTCCAGGAGCTCAAGGACAAGGTCACCAGCCTGCCGGCCACGTCCGAAAACACCACCATGGAAATCAAGCGGATGCAGGCCAGCGCTGAATCGGCCCGGGCCGCCAACGACGACAAGAAATGCATCACCGAGGCCACGCAGGCACTGGCACGCGTGGATAAACTGAACAATGAGCCGAACCCTTAGCGAGGGTTTTCCAGAGGCGAATAAAAATGCCCCGACCAGTCGGGGCATTTTCATGTATCCGGTAGTCGCCGCGAAGATTACAACTCTTTGACGGTACGAACCTGATCCTTGTTGATGCGGGTCTGCTTGCCATCCAGCTGTTCGAATTCGTAGAAGCCCGAATCCTGGTCGTAGTTTGGCGTGTCGACGGCCTGGATTTCGCGACCGTCATTCAAGGTGATCACAGTAGGCGATGCGCAACCGGCGAGGGTAGCGAGGCCCAGTGCAAGCATGAAAGTGGCCAGGGTCCGTTGAGTCATGGAAGTGTCTCCGAAAAAATGAATTCTTTTGGTTGCTGGGCTTGAGACGTAAACAGCGCGCGCAAGTTCCTTGGTACTCAGTCTGACACAGTGTCTGACGTACTTAACAGTTCGGGCGTGTTGAGGTTTGCCAGGCGCGGATCGTTGTCGGGGCACTGCAACGCAGTAGCACCCAGCTGGCGCATCAGTCGACCCGGGCTACGTTCACCCTCCTTCCAGGCCGTTTCGAAATCAGCGCGCAGTGCCACTGGAATAATGCACAGCAACGGCTCCCAGTGGCCGTCATGGCGCAGCATCAAGGGTTTGTCCGGATGCTGGCTGGCGGCTTCGCGCATGCTGCTGAGCAGTGCCTGGTCAATGCGCGGGACATCACATGGCAAGACTAGCAGATGATTGTGACGGGCCGCTTTGAGACCGGCACGAATGCCCGCCAATGGCCCCGGAAAATCGCCTTCGTCGTCATGGACCAATTGATCGGCGTAGGGCGCGTACTTTTCCAGGTTCCGGTTGCACGAGATGATCAGGTCATCGCTCAGCGCACGTGTCTTGCGATGCAGATGTGCAATCAGCGGCTCGCCGTGCCATTCCAGCAATCCCTTGTCCTGGCCGCCCATGCGCTGGCCGCGGCCGCCTGCCAGGAGCAAAATGGAGCAGGGTGGCAACGCTGGGTTCGAAGTCATGGCAGGCCTCCATGGGGGCGGCGAAAAATGAGGTCGCTGTGATATAACACCGGGCTGTTTCTCCTACAACTGGACGAGCCTATGAAAGCCAAGGCTGATGTACCTTTCGCGCCGCTCAACATCGCGGTGCTGACGGTCAGCGATACCCGTACCCTGGAAACCGATACCTCAGGCCAGCTATTCGTTGACCGCCTGACGGCTGCCGGACACAACCTGGCCTGCCGGGTTTTGCTCAAAGATGACCTCTACAAGATTCGCGCGCAAGTTGCCAACTGGATCGCCGACGAGGTCGTACAGGTGGTGCTGATCACCGGCGGCACCGGGTTCACCGGTCGTGACAGCACGCCGGAAGCAGTGAGCTGCCTGCTCGACAAACAAGTCGATGGTTTTGGTGAATTGTTCCGCCAGATATCGGTGGCGGACATCGGCACATCGACCGTCCAGTCCCGCGCCTTGGCCGGCCTGGCCAACGGCACGCTGGTGTGCTGCCTGCCGGGGTCGACCAATGCGGTACGCACCGGTTGGGATGGCATTCTTGGCGAGCAGCTGGATTCGCGCCATCGCCCGTGCAATTTCGTGACTCACCTGAAACAGGCGGCACCCTGTGAATCCCGCGGGTAAGCCGGGCAAGACCGGGACCCTGATGCCGGTCGAGGTAGCCCTGGCGCGTCTGCTGGAAATGGCCGACGCCTCACGGATTGTAGAGCGCGAGCGTTTGCCGTTGGCGCAGGTCGAGGGCCGGGTGCTGGCCGACGATCTGCTGTCGTCCCTCGATCTGCCGCCGTGGCCCAATAGCGCGATGGATGGTTATGCCTTGCGCGTGGCTGACTGGAACGCAGAGCCGCTGGTGGTCAGTCAGAAAGTCTTTGCCGGCCAGGCCCCCGTTGCGTTGACGCCGGGCACCTGCGCGCGAATCTTTACCGGCGCACCTGTGCCGCCGGGTGCCGATTGCGTCGAGATGCAGGAGAACGCCGAAGTCCAGGCGGATGGACGTGTCCGTTTCACCGAGTCCCTGGTCATCGGGCAGAACATTCGTCCACAAGGACAGGAAACCACCGTTGGTGAACTGATCCTGCCGGCGGGCACGCGGCTGGGGCCGATCGAGCAAGGTCTGGCCGCCTCGCTGGGGTGTGCCGAGCTTGCGGTGATCCGCAAGGTTCGCGTAGCGGTGCTGTCCACCGGGGATGAACTGATCGAGCCGGGTCAGCCGCTGGGGCCGGGGCAGATCTACAACAGCAACCGTGTGTTGCTCTGCAGCTGGTTGCAGCGCCTGGGTTGCGAGGTGATCGACGCCGGGATCCTGCCGGATGACCTGGACACCACGCGCGCGCGCCTGGGCGAACTGGGGAATGTCGACCTGATTCTCTCGACCGGCGGCGTATCGGTGGGGGAGGCCGACTTCCTGGGCATGGCCCTGCGAGAAGAGGGCGAGCTGGCGCTGTGGAAACTGGCCATCAAGCCCGGAAAACCCCTGACCTTCGGACATTTTCGTAGCGTGCCGGTGATCGGCCTGCCGGGCAATCCAGCCTCGACCCTGGTGACCTTTGCCTTGCTGGCAAGGCCTTACCTGCTGCGCCGCATGGGTGTGCAGGAGGTGGAGCCGCTGAAGGTGCAAGTGCCTGCAGGGTTCGACTGGACTAAGGCCGGCAATCGACGCGAGTACCTGCGCGGTCGCCTGGAGAACGGCCAGGCCATCATCTACCGCAATCAGAGTTCCGGTGTGCTGCGCAGCGCCGCGTGGGCCGATGGACTGGTCGAGGTCATGGAGGAGCGGACGCTGGTGGCAGGTGACAGCGTCTACTTCATTCCGCTGAGCGAAGTATTGAGCTGATCTGGGCCACGCGGTGACGCAAGCCCGGTCGATTGAGCCGGGTTTTGCGTCCATGGTAGATCAATGAGCCAGCAGCAGGGAGACGACCTGGTCGAAACGGCTGTTGGCGATCCAGCCCAGCAGCCCCAGGACAACGACTGTTCCGCCCACCGAATAGGCAAGCCTGAGCCTGATTGACTTGACGTCACTGCGAATCCTTTCCAGGTCGCCTCGCAGGGTTTCGAGGTGTGTCTCAAGCTCGTTGACGCGAGGTTGCATAGGAACTTCTCCACTGGATTTTGCACTGCTGACGAGTTCAGCTGGATGATCGGCCCGTTTCATTGCGAGCGGCACTACCGGCATCACCGGTGACCTGATGTCATGTCGTTGCATTGCACATCCTTGTGTCTGTCCTGCTGATGACTGAAAACCGCTGACACAAAAGTGTACCAATCGCCATTTCTGGTCAATTGAGCCGATTCCTCACGTTTTGTAAGAAAATTCTCCTTATTGGACTCAAGCGTAAATAATTCATTTTTTTGCGACTTTTCAGGAGGGTGGTGAGGTCACATGTCCCATACGCCTTCAATGATGGGGAGTGACGACAATGAGCGAACGCAAGGCACTGTTGATTCTGCATGGCAAGCAGGCGCTCAACGAAGCGGTTCGGGCCGCCGTCGAGGAAAAGCGTGAACAAGGCTGGGACCTGGCCGTGCGCCTGACCTGGGAAGCCGGGGATGCGCAACGGCTGGTGAGCGAAGCGCTGGAGGCGGGTTATCGGCGGATCATTGCCGGTGGCGGCGACGGCACCTTGCGCGATATTGCCGAAGCCATGGCCGGCCAGTCGCCGGAGGCCAGCCTGGTGCTGATGCCGCTGGGCACCGCCAACGATTTTGCCCGTGCTGCCGGTGTGCCGCTGGAGCCGGATCAGGCACTGGCGCTGCTGGACGTTGCCCCCAGCGCCATCGACCTGGGGGAAGTCGGTGGCCAGGTGTTCCTGAATATGGCCACCGGTGGTTTTGGCAGCCAGGTCACGGCCAATACCTCCGAAGAACTGAAGAAAGTCCTCGGTGGTGCGGCGTATCTGTTCACCGGCTTGACGCGTTTCAGTGAGCTGCATGCGGCGTATGGTGAATTGCAGGGGCCTGATTTTCACTGGAGTGGCGAGTTGCTGGCGCTGGGGATCGGTAACGGTCGACAGGCGGGTGGTGGGCATGTGCTCTGCCCAGAGGCTTTGGCGGACGACGGGCTGCTCGACATCAGCATTCTGCCGGCACCGCAGGAGCTGGTCGGCACCTTGAAGAACCTGCTGGCCGATGGTTTCGGACTCGATAGCATGTTCGTCCGCGCCCGCCTGCCATGGGTTGAGATCAAGGCCTCTGAGGGCCTCTACATCAACCTTGACGGCGAACCGCTCGAGGGTGACAGCCTGCGGTTCTCGGCTCGGCCGGCGGCGCTGCAGGTGCATTTGCCCGAGCAGTCACCCTTGTTGAGCAGGGCTGGAGCTGTCAGTCGTCCAGACTGATGATCTGCTCGCGCACGGCGAACAAGACAAGGCCGGCCACGTCAAATATCTGCAAGCGCTTCATGACTTGCGAGCGATGGGTTTCCACGGTCTTGACGCTCAGGCCCAGGCCGTTGGCGATTTCCCGGGTGGATTTGCCACGCACGATCAACCGCAGGATTTCCAGCTGACGGGCTGTCAGGTTGTGCGAGTCTGCCGCGGCCGCCGGGCTGTTCTGGGTCCGGTTCAACGCCTGGGTGATCACGGTATGGGCGATGGCCGGGCTCAGGTAGCGCTCATTGTTACGCAAGGCTTCCAGCGCGTGTTCCAGTTCGGTGGCCGTGGTGTCCTTGAGTAAATAGCCATGGGCCCCGGATTCCAGGGCTTGCATGATGAGTGCCGGGTCGGTGTGCATCGACAGGATCAGCACCTTGCTGTGCGGACGGACCCGCTTGAGCTGTTGCAAGGCTTCGAGGCCACCGGTCTGCTTCATGGAAATATCCAGCAGCACGATATCCGGCGACAGTCGCTGGGCCATTTCGAGCAGCTGCGAGCCATCGTTGGCCTCGCCGACAACCGCATAGCCAGGAAGGTCCAGCACCAGGGCGCGCACGCCAGCCCTGATCAGCGAGTGGTCATCCACCAGAAGCAAGTTACAAGTCAATGCATAACCTTATTCGTATTGGCCCGTTCGAACTCACGGGGTGCCCATGGGAAGAGGGCTTCGATTTGGGTGCCTTTGCCTGGCTGACTGGTCACGGTCAGCGTGCCGCCCAGTTGTTTGATCCGTTCCGACATCCCGGCCATGCCGCGTTGTCCTTCACGCCCCGGATCGGTGGCCGGCGCGAAACCGCGGCCATCGTCACTGATCAGCAATGCCAGGCCCTGGGGCAAACGCTGCAGGCAGACCAGCAGGTTTTGCGCATCGGCATGGCGCAGCATGTTGGTGACGGCCTCCTGGGTGATGCGAAAGGCCGCCACTGCCATTTCTTCCGGGATGCCGGTCAGTCGTTGCTGGCACTCCAGGCTCCAGTGCACCGGGGTGTTGCTCAGCGTCTTGAGCAAATGCGCCCGCAGGCTGGCTTCCAGCCCAAGGCTGGCCAGTTGTCGGGGGTTGAGGATGGCCGATACATCGCGAACCTTGGCGAGGGTTTCATCCAGCGTGTCGCACAGCACCGAGCATTGCCCCTGCAGGTCTTCGGGCATCCTGCGCTTGAGCCAGTCACTCTGAAGTTTTGCCGCGGTCAGCAACTGGCCGATGTCGTCGTGCAATTCCCGACTGAGGCGATGGCGTTCGTTTTCCTGGACTTGCAGCATCCGTTCGGCCAGCTCCTGAGGTTGGAACTTGATCGACTTGCGTGACAGGCGGTATTGCATCCAGACGCAGCCCAGCGCAGCAAGATCGAGCGCCAGCAGACCCAGCGGCAACTGCGTGGACAGGCCGTAGACCAGCAGGCTGCCGAGTGTCGAGCCGGCGCATAGAAGCAGCGTGAACCGGCGTGCGTTATCTGGGGAGGGTGGCCATTTGGCGATTGAATTGAGGCTGGCGTACATAGCGGATGGAGCCAATGGATGTTCGCTGCGGGCCGATCGGTCATGTTCGCTGACAGATCGATGATTTTTTTATGTCAGCTTTCGACTTCAACGGTTTTTTGTATAAGAAAACCACGGTCTTGTATAAGAAATCAGACCTGAACTTTTTAGCTGAGTTGTCTGCAATCGCGTTGCCGTTAATTGACGTCAACTAATGGGCGGCATAATAGCACTTCGAATACCGTTGGTCGCGCTTGTGATTAGATGTCCAGGAGGACAGGAGATAGCGCCCAGGAAGGTGGGAACACCGTTTAGGCCACGATTATTTGGATCCAATAAAAATCGGCGCAGACACACGAATACTTGTACAAGCAATAGTTACTTGTTTCGAGGTGTCGTTAGCAGATATGAAGTATTCAATTGCGACATGAGTCCGCACAAGTTGTGATGCAGTCATCTATTCGCAGCTTGACGTACTTGCGCAAAGTTAAGCCTGGCGCTGCGAATAAGAAACGAGTGTGTACGGCCTGGAATCAACCGGGGGGCGAAACTGACTCTGGCCGACCTGGAACGCGAAGGCTTCGATCAGGGAGGCCTGTTCAGTTTCATCGAGGCTGAGCTGCCCGGTTTTCTGGTCGATCAGTTCAAGTTGCCAGGCGATCAGCGTCAGGCAGTCCTTGAGCGCATCCAGGGCTTCGTCGTGCAGTGCCATGTGGTTGTGGGCGTGATTGAGCAGGCCATGAATGTGCAATGAAAACTCTGACACGGCCGCGAGGGCGAGGGCATCCGCCTTGCACGCCAGTTTGAGCAGGGTGCTGAGCATGCAGTCAATGGCGTCCGGGTCATTGCTGATCAATTGCAGATGACTCAGGCACTCCTCGGTCCTGGCCAGGAGTGTTTCAGCCTCGACGAGAAACTCGGGAATGCGCTTTGCCCACTCTTTACGATTGTTCGGCATGCTTGTCTCCACAACGTCATGTCAAATGAGGAGGGTGTCTTGAGTTCGCGCTCTGGACGGCTCAAGTGCGGGCTGAACGCTTGAAAGGTTGATTGGCCACTGGTTTGCGATCGCAGACAAATGCCCGACTCCATTCATGCAATGAGAATGGCGTCACATTAATGGCTATTGGATATTGCGAATATCAGGTTGCACCTGATTGTTGCTAGGGGAATCCCTTACAGGGCGGAACCAATCGCGCAAATGATGGTCGCGGCGAAAAGCATGGCAATAGAAGAAATTACAGGATCAGTAAAGCATGATGTTAATGTGACATCAATTCCTCGCGTGGCATTTGCCAAGGGGTCAAGGTCCGGCGAAAACAGCCGATAACCCTCTATCCAGTGAATTCATCCGCAAAAGCCCCAGGAGTCATAGATGGCCGGTATTCTCGATACGGTAGACCAGCGTACGCAACTTGTGGGTGAGAATCGCCTGGAAATTCTCATGTTCCGGCTTGCCGGGCGGCAATTGTTCGCGATCAACGTGTTCAAGGTGCAGGAAGTCCTGCAACTGCCGAAGCTGACCCTGATGCCCCAGCGGCATCCGTTCGTGTGCGGCGTGGTCAATCTGCGCGGCCAGACCCTGCCGGTCATCGACCTGTCCCAGGCCATCGGCATGCGTGCGCTGGTGCCAGGCCCTGGCAGCACGATCATCGTCACGGAGTACAACCGCTCGGTGCAGGCCTTCCTGGTCGGAGGGGTGGACCGCATCGTCAACATGAACTGGGAAGCGATCCTGCCACCGCCCAGCAGTGCCGGCCGGCAGCATTACCTGACCGCGATCAGCAAGGTCGATGATCAGTTGGTGGAGATCATCGACGTCGAGAAAGTCCTCGCCGAAATCGTGCCTTACAACGCCAAGGTCTCCCGGGAAAAACTCGAGGATCCGGTGCTCGAACGCGCCCGTGGCCGCGAAGTGTTGCTGGTGGATGACTCGAATGTGGCCCTGACGCAACTGCGCGATACCCTGGGGCAACTGGGGGTGAAGATGCACATTGCCAGCGATGGCTTGAAGGCCCTGAACATGCTCAAGGCCTGGGCGGACACCGGCGTCAACATGACCGACAAGCTGCTGATGGTCTTCACCGACGCGGAAATGCCGGAAATGGACGGTTACCGCCTGACCACCGAAATCCGCAACGATCCGCGACTGCGCGGCCTTTATGTGGTGCTGCACACGTCCCTGTCCGGCAGCTTCAACGACTCGATGGTCAAGAAGGTCGGCTGTGACAACTTCCTCTCCAAATTCCAGCCGGACAAGTTGGTTGATGTGGTGCGTCAGCGTTTGATGCGCGATGCAGTGCCGGCCTGATCCGAGGACGAATGCCCAACACTAAACATTGTGGGAGCTGGCTTGCCAGCGAAGAGGCCCGAAAGGTCAATGCAATATTCAAGGACGCCTTCGCTGGCAAGCCAGCTCCTACAGGGGCGGGACCTTTGATTCGCTGATCAAGCTCGTATAGGGTGGCGTTTTTGTCCGTCAGGGAGCTGGCCATGTTGCGTCTGAGCGCGCTGTATCGTTATCCGTTGAAATCCGGCAAAGGCGAGATCCTGCAACAGGTCGGCCTCGACAAGCTGGGGCTGGACGGCGATCGACGCTGGATGCTGGTGGATGAAGCCAGCGGACGCTTCCTGACCCAGCGCGCGGTCGCGCAGATGAGCCAGCTGTCGGCGTTGTGGAATGCCGAGGGTGGCTTGACCCTCAGCGCCCCCGGCCATTCGCCGATCGATGTCGCCTTGCCCACCAGCGATGCTCAATTGCGCGGTGTGACCATCTGGCGTGACAGCTTGCGCGTGCCCGATGCCGGCGACGCGGCCGGCGCCTGGGTCAGTGGGTTCATCGGCAAGCCGACGCGCCTGGTGCAGGTGCCACTGGATCGCGCACGGACCACCGCCTCGGGCTATGGCAAGGACGACGATCAGGTCGCCTTCGCCGATGGCTTCCCGCTGTTGCTGATTGGCCAGGCATCGCTGGATGACCTGTCGCAACGCGTCGGCCGCTCGCTGGAGATGCTGCGTTTCCGGCCCAACCTGGTGATCGAGGGCAGCGAGGCGTATGCCGAGGATGGCTGGAAGCGCCTGCGCATCGGCGATGTCGAGTTCCGGGTGGTCAAGCCCTGTTCACGCTGCATCATGACAACCGTCGACCCGCAAACCGGCGAGCGTGACGCTGGCCGCGAACCCTTTGCCACCTTGCAGAAGTACCGTACCGAAGCCGATGGTGCGATGTTTGGGCAGAATCTGGTCAACGACGGTAATGGCCGGCTCGAAGTCGGCATGCCGGTCACCATCCTCGAATAAACGCCCTTCAACGAAAAATGCCCGTGTCGATGGACACGGGCATTGTCTTTTCGCAGTGAACCCGGGGTTTTAGCCGCGGTATTCGCACAGGTAGGCAGTGTCGACCGCCACTTTGAGCTGGAACTTGCTGTTGGCGGGCACGTTGAACTGGCTGCCGGCGGCGAAGGTTTCCCAATCGGTGCTGTCCGGGAGCTTGACGGTCAGGGCGCCGGAGACCACGTGCATGATTTCACGCTGGCTGGTGCCGAATTCGTATTCGCCCGGGGCCATGACGCCGATGGTCGCTGGGCCTTCGGCAGTGCCAAAGGCGATCGACTTGACGGTGCCGTCGAAGTACTCGTTGACTTTAAACATGGGCGATTCCTCGAAAAGGGCTTAAAAGGGCCGGCCAGTATGCACAAGGCCCAAGGACTCGTCACCTCTCTAGAGCGGCAGGACAAGCGGCAACAGGCGTGCGGTGTTGCGCGCGTCTTCCAGCGCCCGATGTTGCTGCCCCGTGAACTGCAGTCCCGCCAGTTGCAGGGCGCCGTTGAGCCCCAGCGGTCGTTCCAGGCGTCGGGCCTTGGCAAAGCGCTGCTTGAGATTCATGTGCGGCACGTTGCTCAACGCGCTGTCGAAGGGCAGGCGCTGCCATTCCTGGAGCAACTGTTTGCGATCGTAGTCACCCCAGCTGACCCAGCCTTCAAGCCGCGAGTGATGTTGGCCCAGCCAGCGCTCGAACGATGGCCAGACCTCGGCCAGGGGCTGTGCGGCATCGATGTTGGCCTGGGTGATGTGCGTCAGCTCCCGGCAAAACGGCGTCAACAGAGGGCGGCGCAACGGGCGCACGAAACGCTGGAAGCAATCCAGCTCGCGGCCTTTGCGATCCACCAGGGTGGCACCGATTTCGATGATTTCCATTTCCGTTATGGGCCAACCACCCTCATCGGTGGTGGCTTCCAGATCAATGACCAACCAGTGAGGCATCGCAGGGTTCCCGGTATCCGCGTGCTGATAGGGCTTGAGCGTAGCCAAACCCGGCGGTTACGCCTAGCGACTTATTCGACCTCAAGCAGAATCTGCCGGTTTTTCACCTGGTCGCCCACCTGCACCTGCAAGCGCTTGAGCACGCCGTCGATGCCCGCCTTGAGTGGGTGTTCCATTTTCATGGCTTCCAGCACCACCAGCAATTGGCCTTTGCTGACCTGGCTGCCTTCACTGACCAGCACGTCGATGACCGCACCGTCCATGGGCGCCTTGAGGGTGCCGGAGCTGATGCTGGCCTGGCTGCAGACCGGCGCTTGGGTGCGATCCAGCAGTTGCAGGCTGCCGGGGCGAGTGAATAGCCAGAGTTGCTCGCCTTCGAGAAGGTAGGCATGACGCTGGCGGATGCCGTCGATGTCCAGGGTGACCCAGCGACCGTCGCACTGGATAACGGTCAGGTTGAGCACCTGTGCGGCGATTTGAATCCGGTAGGGCTGCCCCGGTACCGCGTTGAGTTGCACGGGCCAGTCCTGATCCCCCAAGCCGATGTGGTAGTGCAGCGGCACACTGGCGTTGTTACGCCAACCGGCCAGCGCGGCGGGATGAATCCGTGCCGACCCGTGGTGGAACAGCGTCGCGGCAATCGCCAGTTCTTCAGCGCGGGGTACAGGGGCCTGAAGGCAAGGGTGTTCGGCGAAATGCGCCGCAATGAATCCGGTGCTGAATTCGCCACGGATGAACCGCGGATGTTCCAGCAGGCCGGCCAGCAAACGCTGGTTGCTCGGCAGGCCCAGCAGGACGCTGTCCTGCACCGCCCGCAGCAACTTGCGCCGGGCTTCTTCACGGGTCGCGCCGTGGGCAATGATCTTGCCCAGCATCGAATCGTAGAACGGGCTGACCTGCTGTCCTTCCATCAGCCCATGGTCGATGCGCACGCCGCTCTGCAGCGCCGGTTCCCAGCGGGCGATGCGCCCGGTTTGCGGGACAAAGTCCTGGGCCGGGTCTTCGGCGTACAAGCGCACTTCCATGGCGTGACCGCTGAGTTGCACCTGCTCCTGGCGCAACGGTAGCGGCAGCCCTGCGGCGACCTGCAGTTGCCAGGCCACCAGATCCAGCCCGGTGATCAGTTCGGTGACCGGATGCTCTACCTGCAGCCGGGTGTTCATTTCCAGGAAATAGAACTGCCCGCAGGCAGCCAGCAGGAATTCCACGGTGCCGGCGCCGACATAGTTGACCGCGCGACCGGCCTTGAGCGCCGCTTCGCCCATGGCCTGGCGCAGTTCGGCGGTCATGACCGGGCAGGGCGCTTCCTCGATGACTTTCTGGTGACGGCGCTGGATGGAACAGTCGCGCTCGCCGAGGTAGATCAGGTTGCCCTGATGGTCGCCGAACAGCTGAACCTCGACATGACGCGGGTCGATCAACGCCTGTTCGAGGATCAGTTCATCGCTGCCGAATCCATGCAGCGCTTCGGAGCGTGCGGTGCGGATCTGCGCCAACAAATCGCCGGCATCGTGCACCAGGCGCATGCCGCGACCGCCACCGCCAGCGCTGGCCTTGATCATCAGCGGGTAGCCGATGCGATCGGCTTCGCGGCTGAGCGTCGCATCGTCCTGCTCGGCGCCCTGATAACCGGCGATGCAGGGAACCCCTGCGTCGAGCATGGCCAGTTTCGACAGCCGTTTGCTGCCCATCAGTTCGATGGCTTCGGGGCTGGGGCCGATGAAGGTGATGCCGGCGTTTTGGCAGGCACGGGCGAAACCGGCATTTTCCGAGAGGAAACCGTAGCCCGGGTGGATGGCGTCGGCCCCGGTACGTCGGGCCGCCTCGATGATCGCTTCGATGTTCAGGTAGGACTGTTGCACCGGGGCCGGGCCGATGTTTACCGCTTCGTCGGCCATGTGCACGTGCAGGGCGTCGGCGTCGGTATCGCTGAAGACGGCGACGGTGCGGTAGCCCAGGGCCTGGGCGGTGCGCTGGATGCGGCAGGCTATTTCACCGCGGTTGGCGATCAGGATTTTGTTGAATCCGGGCATGTTTTATTCCCTGGGTTTTTGCGGTGAATGTGACGGCCCCTTCGCTGGCAAGCCAGCTCCTACAGGGGGCGGTGGCGTTCACAAAACCTTGTAGGAGCTGGCTTGCCAGCGAAGCTTTTAAGAGGCCCACCCCGGTTTCCTTTTTTGTACAAAAGCCAGGGTCCCCTCGACCCCTTCAGCCCCGGTCACCGCCTCGCTGAACCACTCAGCCGCCTGATCCAGCAGCTCATCCGATGGCTGCCCCGCACTCGCCAGCAACAATTTCTTGGTCGCCGCATTCGCCTCCGGCGCACAACACAACACATGCGCCAACACCTCATCGAGCCGTTCGGCCAACGCCTGCGCATCGTGCTCGACAAAATGCACCAGCCCCATCCGCCGCGCCTGGGTGCCGTCGAAACGTGCCGCCGTCAGTGCCAGGCGGCGTGCCTGGGTCAGGCCGATGCGCTGGACCACGAACGGCGCGATCTGCGCTGGCAACAGGCCGAGGCTGGTTTCCGGCAGGCCGAATTGCGCCTGGTGATCGGCCAGGGCAATGTCGCTGACGCAGGCCAGACCGAAGCCGCCACCGAGCACCGCGCCTTGCAAGACCGTGATCACCACTTGCGGCGCGTGCTGCACTTCCTGCAGCAACGCACCGAACAGCCGATTCAGATCGCGGTGCGCGCTCGGGCCCTGGGCGCGCGCGTTGGCCATGTCCTTGAGGTCGGCGCCGGCGCAGAAATGCCCGCCGGCACCGCCGATCACCAGGGCCCGAATCCCCCGGTCCTCGTGCACCGCCGCCAGCACCGCACGCAGTTCGCTGACCATCTGCAGGCTCATGGCGTTGCGGCTGTCCGGTCGATTGAGAGTGATGTGCAGCACGCCGTTGTGCAATTCGAGCAGCAGGGTCTGGCAAGCGGGCAGGGTGCTCATGGCTTTTTCCCCGGCAGGATGCCCATGAGCTTGCAGATGATCCCCAGCATGATTTCGTCCGCGCCGCCGCCGATCGACACCAGGCGTACATCGCGATACGCGCGGGCCACCGGGTTGTCCCACATGAAGCCCATGCCGCCCCAGTATTGCAGGCAACTGTCGCTGACCTCGCGGCCCAGGCGACCGGCCTTGAGCTTGGCCATCGACGCCAGGCGCGTGACGTCCTGGCCCTTGATGTATTGCTCGGTGGCTTGATACACCAGCGCCCGCAGGCACTCGATCTCGGTTTGCAGTTCGGCCAGGCGAAAGTGAATGACCTGGTTGTCGATCAGCGCACTGCCGAAGGTCTTGCGCTCCTTGCAGTACTCGATGGTGCTGTCGACGCAATACTCCAGGCCCTTGATCATGTTGGCCGCACCGAACAGGCGCTCCTCCTGGAACTGCAGCATTTGCATCATGAACCCGGCGCCTTCATGGCCGATGCGGTTGCGCTGTGGCACCCGCACGTTGTCGAAAAACACCTGGGCGGTTTCCGAGCTGCGCATGCCCAGTTTGTCCAGGTGCGAGCTGAGGCTGATGCCGGGGCTGTTCATCGGCACCATGATCAGCGATTTGTTGACGTGGGGTTTGTCGTCCGAGGTGTTGGCCAGCAGGCAGATGAAGTCGGCGCTCGGCGAGTTGGTGATCCACATCTTGCTGCCATTGATCACGTAATCGTCGCCGTCCTTGCGCGCGCTGGTTTTCAAGCCGGCCACGTCGGAGCCGGCGCCGACTTCGGAGACGCCGATACAGCCAACCTGCTCGCCGCTGATGGCCGGCCGCAGGAATTCATCGCGCAACTCATCGGAACCGAAGCGCGCCAGGGCCGGGGTACACATGTCGGTCTGCACGCCGATCGACATGGGAATGCCGCCGCAATGAATGGTGCCGAACTCTTCGGCGGCGACGATCGAGTAGCTGTAGTCCAGGCCCATGCCGCCGAACTTTTCCGGTTTGGAAATGCCCAGCAGCCCCAGGTCGCCGGCCTTGCGAAAAATCTCGTGGATCGGAAAGCGCCCGGCCTTTTCCCATTCCTCGACGTGGGGATTGATCTCGTGATCGACGAATTGGCGAACGGTGCGACGCAGTGCTTCGTGTTCCTGGGTGAAGATCATTCTTGTTGTTCTCCTGATTAGAACCGGGCTACACCAAAACTGTTGGCTTGCAGCGGCCGCACCTCGGCCTCAAAACAGATATCCAGCAAGTAACCGAGCAGGGTCCGGGTATCCCGTGGGTCGATCAGGCCGTCGTCCCACAGATTGGCGCTGCCATACAGCGCCGTGGATTGGCTGTCGAGTTTCTGCGCAGTGACCTGTTCGAGCATGTCGAGCATCTTCGGGTCGGGCACCAGGCCGTCCTTGGCCTGCTTGGCCTCGGTGACGATGCGCAGCACTTTGCCGGCCTGGGCGCCGCCCATCACGGCGGTGCGGCTGTTGGGCCAGGCGAAGATGAAACGCGGGTCCAGGCCACGCCCGCACATCGCGTAGTTGCCGGCGCCATAGGAACCGCCCACCACGACGGTCAGTTTTGGCACCCGGGCATTGGCCACCGCCTGGATCATCTTGGCGCCGTGCTTGATCACCCCTTGCTGCTCCGATTCGGTGCCGACCATGAATCCGGTGGTGTTGTGGAAAAACAGCAGCGGCGTCTGGCTCTGGTCGCACAGCTGAATGAACTGCGCCGCCTTGCTCGCGCCCTTGGGCGTGATCGGCCCGTTGTTGCCGATGAAGCCACAGGCGTGCCCGTGGATTTTCAGTTGGCCGCAGACGGTCTGCTGATCGAACTCGGCCTTGAACTCGAGGAAGTTCGAGCCGTCGGCGATGCGGGCGACGATCTCGCGCACGTCGTAGGGCTTTTTCGGGTCGTCCGGGATCAGGCCCAACAACTCGTCGATGGGGTAGAGCGGCTCTTGCCATTGCCTGGCAGGCAGCACCGGCAGGCGCGCATTCCACGGCAGCAGGCTGACGATCTCGCGCACCAGGCGCACGCCGTCGGCATCGTTCTCGGCCAGGTATTCGGCGGTGCCGGCCGTTTGCGCGTGCATCTCGGCGCCCCCCAGTTCCTCGTCAGTGGCGACTTCTCCAGTGGCCGCTTTCAACAGCGGCGGGCCGGCCAGGAACAGCTTGGCCTTGCCGCGTACCACCACCACATAGTCCGACAGCCCTGGTTGATAGGCGCCGCCGGCCGTCGCCGAGCCGTGGACCACGGTAATCTGCGGCAGGCCCATGGCCGACATGCGCGCCTGGTTGGCAAAGCTGCGCGCGCCTTCGACGAAAATCTCCGCCGCGTAATTGAGGTTGGCGCCACCGCTCTCGGCGAGGGTAATCACCGGCAGTTTGTTTTCCATGGCGATCTGTTGCAGGCGCAGGGACTTTTTCAGGCCCGAGGGGGAAATGGTGCCGCCCTTGATCGCACTGTTGTTCGCCACCACCAGTACCCGTATACCCGACACGTAACCGATCCCGGCGATCAAGCCGCCACCGGCCGCGCTGCCATCTTTGTCGTCGTGCAGCTTGTAGCCGGCCAGGCCGGCCAGTTCGAGAAACGGCGCACCTGGGTCGAGCAACAGGTTGAGGCGTTCGCGAGGCAGCAACTGCGCGCGTTTTTCGAACTTGGGTCTGGCCTCGGCCGCCTTGTCCAGCAGGGTCTGTTCAAGGCTGCGCAGCTGCTCGACGGCAACCAGCATTGCCGCGCGGTGGCGGGCGAACGGTTCGCTGCGGGGGTCGAGTTGCGACTGAATCACCGGCATGGCTTATTCCTTGTCCTTGAGCACATCAGGCAGGTACGCGCGGTGGAAGCCGTTGTACGACTCGCTGTGGGTCGCCTTGTGGATCGGCCAGGCCCGCCCGCCGAGGCTGGCCGCGCCGTCGATGCGCAGGGTGCTGCCGCTGATGAACGCCGCGCCCGGGCTGAGCAGGAACACGATCGCCGCGCTGACTTCCGATTCGGTGCCGATGCGCTTGAGCGGCACGTGTTCACGCAAGGTCGGAATCACCGCCTTGAACGCACCTTCGTAGGTGTCCATGCCGCTGGACGCGATCCAGCCCGGCGCCACGGCGTTGACCCGGACCCCGGCGTGGCCCCATTCGAAGGCCGCGGTCTTGGTCAGGTTGTCCATGCCCGAGCGCGCCGCGCCCGAGTGGCCCATGCCCGGCATGCCACCCCACATATCGGCGAGCATGTTGACGATGGCGCCGCCATGTTTGCTCATGGACTGGTTGAACACTTCCCGGGCCATCAGGAAGCCGCCCAGCAGATTGGTGCGCATCACCGTTTCGAAACCCTTCAGGTTGATCGAGGCCAGTGGTGACGGGTACTGGCCGCCGGCGTTGTTGACCAGGCCGTGAATCGGGCCGTGCTTGCGGATCAGTTCGCTGACCAGATGCGTGACCGCTTCTTCCTCGCGGATATCGCAAGTGCTCCAGTCAGCCCTGCCGCCATCTTCGGCAATTTCGGCGGCGACGGTTTTCAGCTTGTCGGCCTTGCGCCCGACCAGCAGCACATGGGCGCCGAGGGCCGCCAGTTCGTGAGCGGTGCAGCGGCCGATGCCACTGCCGCCACCGGTGACGATGATGGTCTGGCCGGCAAACACATCGGCTTTGAAAATCGAATCGTAGGCCATGGCGGCAATCCTCTAGTTGACCTGGTCGGCGATGCGCTGGGGCACCGGAATCTGGATTTCCAGCAACTGCTGGGCGAACGCCTTGCCCTGCGGATCGATCCGCAGGCTGGCCACGCCACCGCCACCCAGGGCGTTTTCCAGGAGGAAATTCAGGCTGTGGGTGGCGGGCAAGTACCAACGCTCGACGCGCCCGTGGATCGGGTCGAGGACGTGGCTCATCCAGTCGACGATCACCTCCGGGGTCAGGGCTTCGGCGATCCACGGCAGGTACTGCGGGTCGCGGGCCATGACGCCGATGTTGCTGTGGTTGCCCTTGTCACCGGAGCGGGCGACCGCGAGCTTGACCAGGGCGACGCTGGCGTCGGCCGGGCCCGAAGGCCTGGGTGGCTCGAACGGCACCGGCAAGTCGGCGCTGTCGAGCACATCGAGGGCGGGCAGGGCGCAGGGGTGGCGCTGACCCATGAGTTCAATGTCCAGCGTGCAGGCGTTTTTGTCGATCAGGAACGAAAACAAGCGGATCAGCGGATACACCGTCGGCCGGCCACCGACGATCCCGGTCAGCCCCGGCGCCATACCGGTGGCGGCCTGGGCGATTTCCCGGGAGAACAGGATCAACGCCTGTTTGTGCGGATGGCGCACCGCGAGCTTGATCACCACTTCGCGGCTGTCCTGGCGCTGGCCGTGGGGGCCGTACGTGGCTTCGCTGCCAAGCAGTTCAATGTTCACCTCGCTGTAGGGCGCCCAGCCGCGCTGGCTGAACATCTGCGAGGTCTTGTTGATGATCGCTTCACTGACACGCCGGGCCTTGTCCACCGCATCGATGCCGGCGATCAGGCAACTGGCGGTGCAGCGAAAACCGTCCGGGTAGGTGGCGCTGACCTTGTACTGGGCGGTGGGCGGCAAGCCTTTTGCGCCATGCACCCGGACCGCGTTTCGGCCTTGCTGCACGAGCCGGACCTGGGTGAAATCGCAGACCACGTCGGGCAGTAGGTACGCCCGTGGGTCGCCGATTTCATAGAGCATCTGTTCGCCCACGGTCAGGGGCGTGACCAATCCGCCGCTGCCTTCGGGCTTGCTGACGATGAACTGGCTGTCGGCGCTGACTTCGACGATGGGAAAGCCGATGTGCTCGTAGTCGGGCACATCGCGCCAATCGGTGAAATTGCCGCCGGTGCATTGCGCGCCGCATTCGATGATGTGCCCGGCCAGCGCCGCCTGGGCCAGTTTGTCGTAGTCGTGCCACGACCAGCCGAACTCATGCACCAGCGCGGCACTGACCACGGCGCTGTCGACTACGCGCCCGGTGATCACGATGTCTGCGCCCAGGCGCAGGGCTTCGACGATGCCGGGCGCGCCAAGGTAGGCGTTGGTCGAGACACACATTGGCGGCAGGGGGGCGCCGCTGAACATTTCATGAATGCCCTGGCTGCCTAGCTGCTTGAATTGCGGTTGCAGGTCATCGCCCAGCAGGACGGCGATCTTCAGGGTGACGCCGGCCTCGTCGCAGGCCGCTTGCAGGGCAGCGGCACAGGCTTGGGGATTGACGCCGCCGGCATTGCTGATCACGCGGATCTTTTGTTCGGCGAGTTGGGAGAGCAGCGGCCCGAGGACTTCGACGAAGTCAGTGGCGTATCCGGCCTGGGGATCTTTCATCCGCGCGCCCGCCATGATCGACAGGGTGATTTCGGCCAGGTAGTCGAAGACCAGGTAGTCCAGGTGCCCGCCTTCCACCAGTTGCTCGGCGGCGGTCGAGGTGTCGCCCCAGAAGGCGCTGGCGCAGCCGATGCGAATCGTTCTTGGCGCAATCAACTCCATAACCACCTCCGGCAACAATGCTTCGAGACTACCAAGCAAGCGCTTGGTTTGTAAACGGCTGAACTATCTTCTGCCCGAGCGCTTGCTTGGTCGTCGCCAGTTGCTTAAATTGCCAGCGCAACCCCAATGTTTTCGCGGGGAGCGCGGCATTGGACTGATCGACTGTAGGAGAGAACGGGTGGATGAGCAAAAAGCCTTGAGCGTCATGCGCGAGTTGGTCGACAGCGGGCAATTGACCGACCCCGACAGCGCCCGTGGCAAGTTGCTGCAAGTGGCGGCCCACCTGTTTCGCCACAAAGGCTATGAACGCACGACCGTGCGCGACCTGGCCGGTGCCGTGGGCATCCAGTCGGGGAGCATTTTTCATCACTTCAAGAGCAAGGACGAGATCCTGCGGGCGGTGATGGAGGAGACCATTCGCTACAACACCGCGTTGATGCGGGCGGCCATCGCCGAGACGGGCGACGTGCGCGAACGGGTGCTGGCGCTGATCCGCTGCGAATTGCAGTCGATCATGGGCGGCAGTGGCGAAGCCATGGCCGTGCTGGTCTACGAATGGCGATCGCTGTCCGAGGAGGGCCAGGCCCAGGTCCTGGCGCTGCGCGATATCTATGAAGACATCTGGCTGCAGGTGCTGGGTCAAGCCAAGAGCGCCGGTTTTATCCGCGGCGATGTGTTTATCACCCGGCGCTTCCTGACCGGGGCGCTGTCCTGGACCACCACCTGGTTTCGTGCCGGTGGCAGCATGAGCCTGGATCAACTGGCGGAGGAGGCCTTGATCCTGGTGCTGGAGGGCAAGTAAGGCGGGTGTGCGGGTCGGCAGGAAACTGGCTAACTGGGCGAAACCGCCTAGCTTGAATGCATTGATGCAGTACTTCGGGAGTGGGTTGTTTTGATGTCTTCGCCAATTCGGACGGCTTCGCGGTTTTTACTGGCGGTGGTCGCGGCGTTATCGGTTCTACCGACCCAGGCTGCACAACTGGTGCGCATCGGTGCCGCACACTTTCCACCCTACACGGTGCGCCCTGAATCCGGGGCCGACACCGGCCTGTTGCCGCAACTGGTCGAGGCCCTCAACACCCTGCAAAGCGACTACCGGTTCGTGCTGGTACCCACCTCCATTCCCCGTCGTTTTGGCGATTTCAAGCAAGGCCGGGTGGACATGGCGATCTTCGAAAACCCCAATTGGGGCTGGAAGGACATTCCCCACACCAGCGTCGACATGGGCCTGGAAGATGCCGAAATCTTCGTCGCCCAACGCCTGCCGGAGCGCCAGCAAAGTTACTTCAGCGACCTCAGCGGCAAGCGCCTGGCGTTGTTCAGCGGGTACCACTACGAGTTCGCCAACTTCAATGCCGACCCCAAGTATCTCGCCACTCACTACAACGCCACGTCGACCTACTCCCATGACAGCAACCTGCTGATGGTGCTGCGTGGGCGCGCCGATGTCGCCCTGGTCACACGGTCCTACCTGAGCGACTACTTTCTGCGCAACCAGCAAGTCGCCAGCGAGTTGCTGGTATCCGAGCGCGTCGACCAGATCTATCACCACTACGCCATTCTGCGCCCGGCCGCGCCGATCAGCGGGGAGGCCTTCGGCAAGTTGCTGCAAGGGTTGCGGGACAATGGCCAGATGCTGAAGATTTTCGACCCCTACAAAATTGCGGTCTTGCCGGCGCCGGCTAACTGAGCGGGGCACCGTAAGTCGTGTATCGCTTAAATTTTCCGGCTTGGCTCACGTCAAACGTTGACCTGTCGACGAATCGTGAGCCCGACCCATGTCCAATCCGAATGTCCTGCCTTTACCAAACGGCAGCCGTCTCGTAGCCGATGAAACCGAAACCGGGCTGAGCCTGAGCCTTGAAGGCCAGTCGCTGATCCAGCTACACCTGACCCGCGCGCCCGAGTTGCTGCTGCAATTGCACGAGGGCGCTCCACGCCCCGACAGCCGGGCCATCTGGGCCGCGTGTTACTGGTTGTTCGCCCGTGACCCTGCTTGCCAGCGACTGGTCTGGCAACTCGATGAAGCGCCACCTGAAGCGTTGCTCAGCGCATTGCTGGTGTCTACCGAAACGGTCGGCCAGTTCCGTTGCGAACGCACGCTGTTCTGGCAGTTGCCGCAGCCGTGGCTGGGTCAGTCGCTGACGGGCTGTTACCCACAGCGGATGGTATTCAGCGGCGGCAAGCGTCACCCGTTGCGCCCACCGAAGCCACGGGGCGAGGTGTATCGGCGTTTCGATGCCAGGCTGGGGGCCTGGATTTCCCTGCGTACGGTGGACATCGACGAGGATCTTGCGCGTTTCAATCGCTGGCAGAACAGCCCTCGAGTGGCGAATTTCTGGCAGGAGCAGGGCAGTCTCGAACAGCATCGAGAGTACCTGGGCAAACTCCAGGACGATCCCCATACCCTGACCTTGATCGGTTGTTTCGACGATCAGCCCTTTGCCTACTTCGAAGCGTATTGGGCCAAGGAAGACCGCATCGCGCCGTTCTACGAGGCAGGTGATCACGACCGTGGCATTCATATGCTGGTGGGGGAAGAAAATCATCGTGGGCCGCACAAGGTAGCGAGCTGGCTGTCGGCGTTGGTGCACTACCTGTTTCTCGACGATCCACGTACCCAACGGGTCGTCGCCGAGCCCCGTGCCGACAACGCGAAGATGATCGGGCACATGCAAGGACAGGGATTTTACTGCGAGAAGGAATTCGACTTTCCACACAAGCGCGCAGCGTTAATGGCGCTGGGGCGCGAGCGGTTCTTCGATCGCTGCTCGTTGACCTGAACCGGAAGTAACGGCAGTAAATCGTCCGAATGCCGCGAAGGACTTCGGACGATTTTGCAGCTAGCGGTCCTGCGCTTCCTTGGCGTCCATTTCCGCATTGCGTTCGGCGACGCGTTTGCGCTGTTCATCGGTCAGCTCAACCTTGTGGGCGGTGTCACGCAGCATCATCAGACCGCCAACGATAGAGCCAATGGCAACTATCAGAATCAACCAGGCATACCAGGGCATGGGACCTCCTTGAAAGCCGGTCGGCGGGCGAGGGTTTCGCTTGCCGAACGTGCATACCACTTTGAGCGATTGGATTTCGCTGTGGTTCCATTCTATGCCTGTTTCACACCTGCGATGTTGCCTGTCATGCCGCCATCGCGAGCAAGCTCGCTCCCACAGGGTTTTCGCAGTGTCTGGGTGAACGCATTCCCCCTGTGGGAGCGGGCTTGCTCGCGAAGGGGCCAGCCAGAACAACGCAGTAACCAAGCCATAAACCCAGTCTTTACGCTTTCTTTATACCCCGCGCGCACCCTCGCTCTCGTTCCTTTACAGCCTCCCTGCCGACAATACCTCCACACGCGGCAATACGCCGTAACACGGAGAACTTCCATGAGCGTTCTGGACGGAGTGTCACTGCTGCTGGCAGTGGGACTGTTCATTTATCTGTTGGTTGCGCTGTTGCGCGCAGACCGGAACTAGGAGCGGCTATGCACAGTTATGACTATTGGCTGATCCTGGCGTTTTTCGCGCTGGTTTTGGTCCCGGCACCGTTCCTGGGGCGGTTCTACTACAAGGTCATGGAAGGCCAGCGCACCTGGCTGACGCCCATCCTTGGTCCGGTGGAACGCGGTTGTTATCGTCTGGCCGGCGTCGATCCCCAGGTCGAACAGAGCTGGCAGAAGTACACCCTGGCCTTGCTCGCCTTCAACCTCGCGGGTTTCCTGTTGCTGTTCGCAATCCTGCTGTTCCAGGACCACTTGCCGCTGAACCCGCAAAACCTGCCCGGCCAGGAGTGGACGCTGGCGTTCAACACCGCCGTCAGCTTCATGACCAACACCAACTGGCAGGGCTACAGCGGCGAAGCATCCCTGAGCTACCTGAGCCAGATGGTTGGCCTCACCGTGCAGAACTTCGTCAGCGCCGCCACCGGCCTGGCGGTACTGGTAGCCCTCTGCCGCGGCATCGGTCGCAAATCCACGGCGTCGCTGGGCAACTTCTGGGTCGACATGACTCGCGCCACCCTCTACGGCCTGCTGCCACTGTGCCTGCTGCTGGCGCTGTTCCTGGTCTGGCAGGGCGTGCCGCAAACCTTCGCGCAGTACGTCAATGCGCTGACGATGCAGGGTGTCGATCAGGTCATCCCGCTGGGGCCGGCCGCCAGCCAGATTGCGATCAAGCAACTGGGCACCAACGGTGGTGGCTTCTTCGGCGTCAACTCGGCGCATCCGTTCGAGAACCCGACGGCCTGGAGCAACCTGTTCGAAGTGGCGTCGATCATCCTGATTCCGGTCGCGCTGGTGTTCACCTTCGGCCATTACGTCAAGGACCTGCGCCAGAGCCGCGCGATCATTGCCTGCATGCTCGCCCTGTTCCTGATCGGCGGCGCGACCTCGATGTGGGCCGAGTACCAGCCCAACCCGAGCCTGGCCAACGTCGCCGTCGAACAGACCGCACCGCTGGAGGGCAAGGAGGCACGTTTCGGTACCACCGCCACGGTGCTGTGGTCGGTGACCACCACGGCGGCCTCGAACGGTTCGGTCAATGGCATGCATGACAGCCTCAACCCGCTCAGCGGCATGGTCGCGCTGGTCAACATGATGGTCGGCGAAGTGATCTTCGGCGGCGTCGGTGCCGGCCTCTACGGCATGTTGCTCAACGTGCTGATCGCAGTGTTCCTCGCCGGCCTGATGATCGGCCGGACCCCGGAATACCTCGGCAAAAAACTGCAGGCCCGCGAGGTGCAACTGTTGGTGGTGACCCTGCTGGTCATGCCGCTCGGCGTGCTGGTCCTCAGTGCGATTGCCGCCAGCCTGCCAGGGCCCGTGGCCTCGGTGAGCAACCCCGGCGCCCATGGGTTTAGCCAATTGCTCTACGCCTACACCTCGGCCAGTGCCAACAACGGTTCGGCGTTCGCTGGCTTCGGCGCCAATACGGCGTACCACAACCTGATGCTGGGCCTGGGCATGTTGATCGGTCGCTTCGGCTACATCCTGCCGGTGCTGGCCCTGGCCGGCAGCCTGGCGATGAAGAAGACCGCACCGATCGGCCAGAACAGCTTCCCGACCCACGGTCCGCTGTTCGTGACCTTGCTGACCGTGACCATCTTGCTGGTGGGTGGTTTGACCTTCCTGCCGACGCTGGCGCTGGGTCCGATTGCTGAACATCTGAGCATGGGCTTCTAAGGAATCCATCATGAATATGCCTGTAAGCAAAACCGCCGTCGTCAAGGCGCCGGAACAACCAAAAACCGCTATCTCGGCCCTCTGGCGCCCGGCGCTGGTGCAAGCGTTCGTCAAGCTCGACCCACGGCAATTGCAGCGTGCGCCGGTGATGCTGGTGGTCGAACTGACGGCGATCCTGACCACCGTGCTGTGCTTCATTCCCGACACGGCGGTGCCGACCTTCGTCGCCGCGCAGATTGCCCTGTGGCTGTGGTTCACCGTGCTGTTCGCCAACTTCGCCGAGGCCCTGGCCGAAGGTCGCGGCAAGGCCCGCGCCGACAGCCTCAAGGCCGGTAGCGAAGGCTTGAGCGCCCGACGCAGGACCAGCAACGGCAGCTTTCAAGTAGTGCCAGCCGCCAACCTGCGCAAAGGCGATGTGGTGCGCGTCGAAGCGGGGGAGATGATCCCCGGCGACGGCGAGGTGATCGAAGGCATCGCGGCGGTCAACGAAGCGGCGATCACCGGTGAATCGGCGCCGGTGATTCGTGAGTCCGGTGGCGACCGCTCGGCCGTGACCGGCAACACCCGCCTGGTGTCTGACTGGCTGCTGGTGAAGATCACCGCCAATCCCGGCGAGTCGACCCTGGATCGCATGATCGCCCTGGTCGAAGGCGCCAAGCGCCAGAAAACCCCGAACGAAGTGGCGCTGGACATCCTGTTGATCGGCCTGACCCTGATCTTCCTGCTGGTGGTGGTTACCCTGCAGCCGTTCGCCCACTTCGCCAATGGCAGCCTGCCGCTGGTGTTCCTGGTGGCCTTGCTGGTCACGCTGATCCCGACCACCATCGGCGGCCTGTTGTCCGCCATCGGTATCGCCGGCATGGACCGCCTGGTGCGCCTGAACGTGATCGCCAAGTCCGGTCGCGCCGTGGAGGCAGCGGGGGACGTGCACGTCCTGCTGCTGGACAAGACCGGCACCATCACCTTCGGCAACCGTCGTTGCTCGGCGGTGTATGCCGCGCCGGGTGTAAGTAGCAAGGAACTGGCCGAGGGTGCGTTGTTCGCGTCCCTGGCCGACGACACCGCTGAAGGCAAGTCCATCGTCGAGTACTTGCGCGGCCTTCATCCGCAGGCCGAGCCGTCCGCCGAACTGCTGACAGCCGTGCCGTTCAGCGCCGAAACCCGCCTGTCCGGTGTCGACTATCAGGGTCGCGTGTATCGCAAGGGTGCGGTGGATTCGTTGCTGGCGTTCGTGGGCCTCAAGCGCGCTGAACTGGCGCCGGCGCTGTCCCGTGAAATCGACAAGATCGCCCAGAGCGGCGGCACCCCGTTGCTGGTCTGTGCCGACGGCAAACTGCTCGGCGCGATCCACCTCAAGGACGTGGTCAAGCCGGGCATCCGCGAGCGTTTCGCCGAGCTGCGCAAACTGGGGATCCGCACGGTCATGGTCACCGGCGACAACCCGCTGACCGCCGCGGCGATTGCCGCTGAAGCGGGCGTGGACGACGTGTTGGCCGAAGCCACGCCGGAGAAAAAACTGGCGCGCATCCGCCACGAGCAAAACGACGGGCGCCTGGTGGCCATGTGTGGCGACGGTGCCAACGACGCCCCGGCCCTGGCCCAGGCGGACGTGGGCATGGCGATGAACGACGGCACCCAGGCGGCGCGCGAAGCGGCGAACATGGTCGACCTCGACAGCGACCCGACCAAGCTGCTGGACGTGGTGCAGATCGGCAAGGAACTGCTGGTGACCCGCGGCGCGCTGACGACCTTTTCCATCGCCAACGACGTGGCCAAGTACTTCGCCATCCTGCCGGCCCTGTTCGCCGCGATCTACCCGCAACTGGGCGTGTTGAACGTCATGCAGCTGCACAGCCCGCAGAGCGCGATTCTCTCGGCGATCGTGTTCAACGCCCTGATCATCGTGGTGCTGATTCCGTTGGCGCTGCGTGGTGTGCGGGTGCAGGCGGCGAGTGCGGCGGCGTTGTTGCGACGCAATCTGCTGATCTATGGGCTTGGCGGGATTGTCGTGCCGTTTGTGGGAATCAAGGCGATCGACATGTTGTTGACGGCGTTGCATCTGGTTTGAAACAACATCCCCTCTGTAGGAGCTAGCTTGCTAGCGATGGGCGTTAACGATGACGCGTTCCGTCTGGATGAACGCGGCGCCCTCCGGTTCTTCGCGAGCAAGCTCGCTCCTACAGGTTTTTGTGTGAATTCGAGGATTTTGAAATGTCCACAATGATACGCCCGGCCCTGAGCCTGCTGGTCCTGATGACCCTGATCACCGGCGTCGCCTATCCCCTGGTGGTCACCGGCGTGGCCCAGGTCGCCTTCCCGGACCAGGCCAATGGCAGCCTGGTGCGCGATGCCGACGGCAAGGTTCGCGGCTCAACGCTGATCGCCCAGGATTTCGTCGGCGACGCCTGGTTCCACCCACGGCCATCGGCCGGTGCCTTTGCCACCGTGTCGAGCAGCGCCAGCAACCTGTCGCCGAGCAACCCGGCCCTGGCCACCCGGGTGATCGACGATGCCAACAAACTCCAGGTCCCAGGGCAGGGGCCGGTACCGCTGGCAATGCTCACCACCTCCGGCAGCGGCCTCGATCCGCACTTGCCACCGGCCGCGATTGCCTATCAACTGGCGCGTGTCGCGGCAGCGCGCAATCTGCCGGTGGCGACCCTGCAGAATCTGTTGGATGCGCACATCGAGCAGCCATTGGTGGGCCCACCCGTGGTGAATGTGCTTGAGTTGAATCAGGCGCTGGAAAAGCTCTAAATCAAAAGATCGCAGCCTTCGGCAGCTCCTACAGGTGTCCGCCGATCCCCTATAGGAGCTGCCGCAGGCTGCGATCTTTTGAGGCCACACCCAAATCCGAAATCGAACAAGGCAAAGACAAATGAGCGACTCCGGCCGCGCCGACGCGCTGTTAGCAGACCTGCCCCGCGATGGCCGTGGCCGGCTCAAGGTGTTCCTCGGCGCCGCGCCCGGTGTAGGCAAGACCTACGCCATGCTGCAAGCCGCCCACAGCCAACTGCGCCAGGGCGTGAAAGTCATTGCTGGCGTGGTCGAAACCCATGGCCGCGCCGAGACCGAAGCGTTGCTCGGCGGCTTGCCGCAACTGCCGTTGGTGCGCTCGTCATACCGTGGCGTGGAGCTCGAGGAAATGGACCTCGACGGTCTGCTCGCGGCCAAGCCAAGGCTGGTGCTGGTGGACGAACTGGCCCACACCAACGCCCCCGGCAGCCGACACGAAAAGCGCTGGCAGGACATTCAGGAACTGCTCGCCGCGGGCATCGACGTGTACACCACGGTCAACGTCCAGCACCTGGAAAGCCTCAATGATCAGGTGCGCGGCATCACCGGCGTGCAGGTGCGCGAAACCCTGCCGGACTGGGTGTTGCAGGAAGCCTACGAACTGCTGCTGATCGACCTGCCGCCACGGGAATTACTCGAGCGCCTGCGCGACGGCAAGGTCTACGTGCCGGAGCAGGCGCGGGCGGCGATCGATGCGTTTTTCTCCCAGACCAACCTCACCGCCCTGCGCGAACTGGCGATGCAAACGGCCGCCGCCCAGGTCGACAACGACCTGACCCAGGGTTATCGCCAGATGGGGCAGGCGGCACCCACGGTGCGTGGTCGCTTGCTGGTCGGCGTCGATGGCGATGCCCAGGCCGAGCGCCTGGTGCGTCACGCCAGCCGGGTCGCCCAGCGACGGCATCTGCCGTGGAGCCTGGTGCATGTGGACAACGGCAGCCTGCGTGACGAGCAGTCGCGCCTGCACCTGCAAAGTGCCCAGCAACTGGCTGAACGCCTGGGCGGTGAAGTGGTGCTGCTGCGGGCCGGCGAGGTGGCGAAAACCCTGATCCAGCACGCCACTGAGCGCCGCGCCAGCCTGGTGCTGGTAGCCCAGTCGCGGCCGCGCCTGCGCCGTCGCCTGTTTGGTGGCGGCCTGGCGGCGCGCTTGCTGCGCAATGCCCGCGGGCTGGAAATCAACGTGCTCGACACCGAGCATGAACAGCATCAGCCACGCCAGCGCTCAATGCAGTCGCTGGTCTGGTTCGACTACGCCCTGGCCGTGGTGGCGACGGTGTTGGCCAGTGCCCTGGCCTGGGCGGTGGCGAGCGTGCTGCCGTTGCCGAACATCTCGCTGGTGTTCCTCGCCGCCGTGTTGCTGGTGGCGGTGCGCAGCAGTCTGGGCCCGGCACTGGCCTGTGCGGCGTTGTCGTTCCTGACCTACGATTTTTTGTTCATTCCGCCGAATTTTTCCTTCAGCATCCAGCGCGAAGAAGACGTCCTGACCTTGCTGTTCTTCCTGCTGATGGCGGCCCTCACCGGCAACCTCGCGGCGCGCCAGCGCCGGCAACTGCAGGCCCTGCGTGACACCCAGGAAGAGACCAGCGAACTGCTCGACCTGTCGCGCAAACTCACCGCCGCCACCGACCGCCAGGCCGTGGTCAGCGCGGCGACCCAGCACCTCAACGGCTGGAGCGATGTGCAACTGTGCCTGCTCAACCGCGATGGCCAGAGCGGCTGGAAAGTCGAGACCGGTGGCCCGCTGGAATTCACCGAAGCCGAACGCGCCGCCGCCGATTGGGCCTGGCAGCACGATCAACCGGCGGGCGCGGGCACCGGGACTTTACCGTTCGGCCGTTGGTGGTGGTGGCCTTTGTCGGTGGAGGACGGTCCGCTGGCGCTGCTCGGTGTGTGTGCGAAAGAGGGCCAGACCTTGAGCGGCCAGCGTCGGCGTCTGTTGACCGCATTGAGCCAGCCGCTGGCCCAGGCACTGGCCCGCGCGCAATTGGTCGATGACCTGGAAGCCGCGCGGTTGCACGGCGAAACCGAACAACTGCGCAGTGCGTTGCTGGCGTCGGTGTCCCACGATCTGCGCACGCCACTGACCTCCATGCGCGGCAGCATCGACAGCCTGCTGGCCCTCGGCGAGGCCATTCCACTGGAGGATCGCCGCGAGCTGTTGGAAGGCACCCGCGATGAAGCCGAACGCCTCGATCGCTACATTCAGAACCTGCTGGACATGACCCGCCTCGGTCACGGCGCGTTGAAGCTGGCGCGGGACTGGGTGTCACCGGCGGACATCGTCGGCAGTGCGCTCAATCGCCTGCGCGCGGTGCTGGCGCCGTTGCAGGTCAGCACTGAAGTGCCGGGGGAGCTGCCGCTGCTGTTCGTGCATGCGGCGCTGATCGAACAGGCGCTGGTCAACGTGCTGGAAAACGCCGCGCGGTTTTCGCCCGCCCATGGGCGCCTGCAATTGCGTGCCGGGGCGGACGACACCGAGCTGTTTTTCTCGGTGAGCGACGAAGGCCCGGGGATTCCGCAGGACGAGCGGGCGAAGATTTTCGACATGTTCTACACCGCCGCCCGTGGCGACCGGGGCGGGCAGGGCACCGGGCTGGGGCTGGCGATCTGTCAGGGCATGGTCGGTGCCCATGGCGGGCGGATCAGCGTCGCCGACGGCATCGAAGGGCGCGGCACCTGCATCACCCTGCACTTGCCGCTGCAGGCGCAGCCCGGATATGAGGGTGAAGCCTGATCGTGCGTGCGCTACTCTCTTGCCACTTCTTTGTGTTGACGTGAATTCATGAGCCAGACCGCGACCATTTTGGTCATCGACGACGAACCGCAGATCCGCAAATTCCTGCGCATCAGCCTCGCTTCCCAGGGCTACAAGGTACTGGAGGCGGGCACCGGCACCGAAGGCCTGGCGCAGGCGGCCTTGAACAAACCGGACTTGCTGGTGCTCGACCTCGGCTTGCCGGACATGGACGGCCAACAGGTGTTGCGCGAGTTTCGCGAGTGGTCGACGGTGCCGGTGCTGGTGCTCTCGGTGCGGGCCGCTGAAGGGCAGAAAGTCGAGGCGCTGGATGGCGGCGCCAATGACTACGTGACCAAGCCGTTCGGCATCCAGGAATTCCTGGCGCGGATTCGCGCGCTGTTGCGCCAGGCCCCGGTGGGCGAAACCCAGCCAGCGGCGCTGTCCTTCGGCCCGCTGATGGTGGACCTGGCCTATCGCCGGGTCTTGCTCGATGGCAGCGAAGTCGCGTTGACTCGCAAGGAGTACGCGGTGCTGGCGCAACTGGCACGGCATCCCGGACGGGTTATCACCCAGCAGCAATTGCTCAAGGACATCTGGGGGCCGACCCATACCGAAGACACGCATTACCTGCGGATCGTGGTTGGGCACCTGCGCCAGAAACTGGCGGATGACCCGACGCAGCCCAGGTTCATCGTGACCGAGGCGGGGGTGGGGTATCGGTTGTTGAGTGAGGGTAGTCTCTGATTTTGTGTTGCCTGTGGGGGCCCCTTCGCTGGCAAGCCAGCTCCTACAGGGATCTCAGCGTCCTCTGTAGGAGCTGGCTTGCCAGCGAAGAGGTCCGCACATTCACCGAAGAACCTCAGGAATCCCGCTCATTCTCATACCGGTCCAAAGTATCGCGCGCAATCTCCCGCCCCAGCGCGATCAACTCCGGCGCCTTGTAGAACTCGAAAAACCGGCACACCCGCTTCGGCACGTTGATCAGGATGTCCGGCGGATACCCGGCAATCTTGTATTGCGCCAACGAGGTCTGCATCACCTCGAAACTCTGGTTGATCAAGTCCAGCAGCGACGCCGGCCCCACGTTGTCGATGATGAACGACCCTGTGGCCGATTTCGGCGCGCCGTCCTGCTCGGGCGCGGCCGCCGGTTGTTGCGAGTCAGGCTTGGCCGACTCGACCCAAGGGTTGATCTCCGCCGCTTCGGCCAACAGCGCTTCCTTCTCCAGCAGCAGCAATTGCTCGGCCTGCTTGCGCCGGAACGGCATCTTCGAACCCAGGGAATTGATCAGGCTGTCGAAGCGGGTCTTGAACGCGGCCGGGCGCTGGATTACCGGCAACTGGTAGTGACGCTGGTTGGTGGAGTTGAGGTTGACCGCGATGATCAGGTCGCAATGGCTCGACACCACCGGCACGATCGGCAACGGGTTGAGGATGCCGCCATCGACCAGCATGCGATTGCCCTGCATCACCGGCGTAAACAGGCTGGGAATGGCCGCCGAGGCACGCATGGCCTGGTGCAGGCAGCCTTCCTGGAACCAGATTTCCTGCTGGTTGGTCAGGTCGGTGGCCACCGCCGTATAGGGGATGCGCAGGTCTTCGATATTGATTTCACCCACGATCTTGCGGATCTGCCCGAAGACCTTTTCCCCGCGGATCGCCCCTAGACGAAAACTGACGTCCACCAGGCGCAGCACGTCGAGATAATCCAGGCTCTCGATCCAGTCGCGATAATCATCGAGTTTGCCGGCGGCGTAGATCCCGCCGACCACCGCACCCATGGAACAACCGGCGATACAGGCGATATCGTAGCCACGCCGTTCGATTTCCTGGATAACGCCGATATGGGCATAGCCCCGGGCTCCACCCGAGCCCAACACCAGTGCGACACGCTTTTTCATTGATCGCCCTCGTTTGAATGGTTCAACAATGCACCCTTCAAGGGGCCCGCTTCAATCGTCAGGTCGTTCGGTCGCGCGAATGGGTCGTTTTTTCGACACTCCATGGCGGCTGATGGGTATTCTCCCGCCGCAGGGTTTGCGTTGGCGATGGACGGCACTTTTTGCCCGCCAGACCGTCCTACCTGCATGACTGTTTTCCTATCTTTGAGGTGTAAGAAATGAAAGCCTGGATCTGTGTGCCACTGATTGCCCTGGCACTGGCCGGTTGTGCCGGCAAAACCGCCTATCGCGACAGCTGCGGCAGCCAGCTCGATGCCGCGTGGCGAGAGCTGGACCTGGCCAAGGCCGAAGGCTTCGCCGGTACCGTCAGCTACTCCAAGGCGTTGTCGCTGCTGACCGCGGCCAAGACCCAGCAGCAATTCGAAGGCTTCGAGGGCTGCTCGAAAAAGGCCGAAAAGGCGCGTTTCTATATTCGTGAATCGCGCGCGGGGCGATAGAAGCAGCTACAAGTTATAAGCTGCAAGCTGCAAGTGAGTTCGCTTGCAGCTTATAACTTGCAGCTTGCAGCTGTTTAGGGAGTAAACCCCATGATCAACCGGCTGGTGGCTCGCGTCCTGGGCCTGGAAATTCGTCTGCTGGCCTGTCAGGCACGCTTGAGTGCCCATACCGACCCTGAGGCCTTGCACGACTTGCGTACCACGATGCGCCGGTTGCGTAGCCTGTTGCGACCCTTGCGTGGCTTGCCCGGCGTCGAACAGCTGGAAGTGGCGGCCTCCGCGGTCGGCGACCTGACCACGCCATTGCGTGATCGTGAAGTGATGGCGGCCTACTTGCTGGAGCACGATCAACCGCAAGCCGCGCAGCGACGCATGGCGCAAATGGCCAAGGCTTATCCCGCGGTGGCGACCAGTAATGAGCTGGCGCAGCTGCTGATGATCCTCGATGCCTTCCCGCGATTCCTGCGCGCCGCCCAACGCCAGGGGTTGCTCAAGGGGCTCGTCAAGCGCATCGAAAAACGCCTGGACAAGCAGTGGAAGAAACTCGACAGCGCCCTGCACGATCCCGCCCATGACCGTCATCGTTTGCGCCTGCTGATCAAGCGTGTGCGTTACGGCATCGACGCCTATCCCGAACTGGATCGCCTGCCCAAGGCCGCCATGCCCCGCTTGAAAGCAGCCCAGGGGGCCCTGGGGGACTGGCATGACTGTGTGCAATGGCTGGCCATGGCCGAGCAGGAGGCGGATCTGCAGCCTTGTGTCGCCGTTTGGCAAACCACCATGGCCAAGGCCGAACAGCGCGCCGACCGCGTCCTGGACAAGCTCAGCGCCGACTGCTTCAAATCCTGAAACCCCCACGGCCCCTTTGTAGGAGCGAGCTTGCTCGCGATGAACGTTAACGATAACGCGTTCATCCTGAATGTACGCGGTGTCCTTGAGTCCATCGCGAGCAAGCTCGCTCCTACAGGGGCACAGACGGCTCATCTGTCAGTCAAATTGACCGGAATAGGCACTGTACAGCCTCCGTGAGCTGGTTAAGATCCCCTCATCTTTTTCCTTTTCTTGAGGTCTTCATGCGCTTTTGCGATCTGCTCGACGCTGTTCGCCGTCAGCCACGCGAACTGTCTATCCCGGCCGGATGGGCACAAGGGCGCGCCAGCTTCGGCGGCCTGGTGGCCGCTCTGCAATACGAAGCCATGCGCGCCCAGGTGCCGGCGGACCGGCCGGTGCGCTCGCTGGCGATCACCTTTGTCGGCCCGGTCGAACCCGGCGTGCCGGTCAGTTTTGAAGTCGATGTATTGCGCGAGGGCAAGGCTGTCAGCCAGGTGCTGGGCCGGGCGATGCAAAAGGGCCAGGTGGTGACCCTGGTCCAGGGCAGCTTCGGCGCCTCGCGTCCATCGCAAGTGAAGGTACAGGCAGAGCCGGCGCCAGAGATGAAGCATTGGGAGGACTGCCAGGAACTGCCTTTCATCGAGGGCGTGGTCCCGCAATTCATGCAGCATCTGGCAATGCGCTGGAGTGTTGGCGGGCTGCCGTTTTCCGGCAGTACATCCCGTCAGATGGGCGGCTGGGTGCGCTTGCGCGGCGATGTGAAGGAGGAGCCGGTCACCGAGGCGCATATCCTGGCGCTGGTCGATGCCTGGCCACCGGCCCTGATGCCGTTCCTCAAGCAACCGGCGATGGGCAGCACGCTGACCTGGACCATCGAATTCGTCCAGCCGTTACTGGCGCTCAGCACTCTGGACTGGTGCAAATACCTGGTTGAAACCGAACACGCCGCCGACGGCTACGGCCATGCCGCCGCGAAACTGTGGGACGAGGAGGGGCGTTTGATTGCCATGAGCCGGCAGACGGTGACAGTGTTCGCCTGATCAATTCGCCTGATCAGTGCCGACGGTGGCGCTCCCGCCAGGCGCGCCACCAGCCGCCGCTGAGGAAAAATCGCGGGAAGGTCAGGAACTGCTCGACCAGCAGGCGCGATACCGCGTCTTTGCGATCGCTGAACGGCTCGGAGGCTTGCAGCTCCAGGGTATGGCCGTGACGCTGCAAACCCAGTGCGGCGATCACGCCGATGATGCCGATGGCGAAGTTCGCCAGGTTCAGGCCGAACACCCCGGTGACGATCAGCAGGAACGCGACGATGAACAACGGCACGGCGATCAGGTGCAGCACCAGGTTGGTCGGGTGCTGGTGATTGTTCGGGTAGGCACGCCATTGCCAGGCGGGAAGGTTGGGGTGACGTTTACCCATGATGCTGATCCTCGATCCATGTTGAACTGATGAATCAAGGATAGGCCCGGTCATTGCAGGCGGCGAATCAAGCTTGGCTATCGAAGCGATAGCGATCATGGGCATTATCGATGTTGGCCGTTACAGCTTGAGCTGCCCGATCGCCTTGCTCAACTGACCGGCCAACGCCGCCAGCTCATCACTGGTGGTTGCCGAACTGACAGTCTGGCGCACCGTGTTCTCGGTCACATCGCGAATGCTCACCACCGCGCGGTTCATCTCTTCGGCCACCTGGCTCTGTTGCTCGGCCGCCACGGCGATCTGGGTGTTGCTTTCGCGCATCTGCGCCACCGCCCCGGTGATCTGCGCCAACGCGGCCCCAGCCTCCTGCGCCTGCTGTACGCATTCGTCGGCCTTGAATGAACTCTCCTGCATGAAGTCCACCGCATCGCGAGTGCCTGATTGCAACGCGGACACCATCACGGTGATTTCATCGGTGGAGGTTTGCACACGCTTGGCCAGGTTGCGCACTTCATCGGCGACCACCGCAAAGCCACGGCCCATTTCACCGGCCCGGGCCGCTTCGATCGCCGCGTTCAGCGCCAGCAGATTGGTCTGCTCGGCAATGCTGTGAATCACATTGACCACCCCGTTGATCTTCTGACTGTCCTCGGCCAGGCGCTGGATCATCTCGGCGGTCTGCTGCACCCCGGTCGACAGCCCGGCAATCGATCGCTGCACGCGCATCACCACTTCCTGGCCGCTGCCGGCCAGGGTGTCGGCCGATTGCGACAGGTCGCGGGTGGCACCGGCGTGCTGGGCGATGTGATAGACGGTAGCGGTCATTTCATTGATGGCCGTCGCCGCCTGATCGGTTTCGCTCTGCTGGCCCAGCATGCCGTGACGCACTTCATTCATGCTCGAGGCCAGGCGTGCGGCACCGTCGTCCAGTTGCCGGACCGTGTTGGCGACGGTGCCGACCACGCGTTGGTAACCGGCCTGCATGGCGTTGAAAGCGTTGGCCATCTGCCCGACTTCGTCGCTGCAGGTCAGCGGGACGCGGGCCGACAGGTCGCCGGTTTTTTCGACGTGCAGCATCACGTCCTTCAAGGTATTGAGCTGGCTGAGCAAAAAACGGATCAACAACTGTGAGGCGCCAAGCATCGCCAGCATCAGGATGAACACCGCCACCGCATAGTTGGCGAAACGCTCGCCAAACACCTGGGCCAGGCTTGGGCCATGGGCAATCAGCGCGACCCGCTGACCATCAACGCGGGTGAAGACTTCGGCGCCGATCGGCAGGTTGTCACCGACATACGGCAGCGCATTGAGTTCGACCCAGCCGTTGGCATCGGCCAGTGCCTGCAGCGGCTGGCCGTTGAGCATCGGTGCCTGGCCCTGATCGAAAGTCAGCAGATGCTCGGCCCTGGGCAGCGGCTGCCCGGCAGGCCAGTCTGCGAGCAGTCGCGCCTGAGCCTGGGCCGATGCCTGGGCGGCATGACTACGGGCCTGTTGTTCGAGGTGCACGGCATAAAACACCAGCAGCAGCGTGGTGACGAAGGCGACGGCATTGACCGCCCAGAATTTGTACTTCAACGAGATGTTGCTAAGCCAGGCACCCATGGAGGTCTTCTCTGATAGCGGAAACAGTTTTGGCAAGGTGCCATTATTGTGCCGCTACTCGTAGGCTGATCGCTTGATGTGGGTCAAGATCACGAGCAATGCTTGCTCGCCGCCATCGCCGGGCGTAATGCGCTATCCTTCGCGCCCAGAAATTTACTTGCTACAGGATCCGCCTCCATGAAAGCCGCACTCATCGAACTCATCAGCAACATCAGCTCCGGGTGCATGGGCGATGACGAAATCGAGAAAGTCGCCGACGAAGCGGCCCAGGCCTACGCTGATCCAGCGGCTTTCCTGAGCGCCAACCCGGACATCAACTACGACGATACTTTCCCGATCCCGCTGGGTGAGTGGGTGGTCGTTGGCAGCCTGCCCGAGACCGTGCTGTTCCAGGCCGACACCTACATGGACCTGTTTGCCCAGATCGTTGCCTCGTTCGGCCCGGGGGTGGAGTTCAATCTCAAACCCAAGCAGCTGGCCAAGACCGAAGCCCTGACCGCGCTCAATCGCATCCAGGTGCAGATGAGCAGCCTGAACAAGGAAAACGGCGGTTACACGCTGATGAACTTCAGCCAGTTGCTGGATGATGAGCTGCAAGTGGTCCTGGTCTACGGCAATGCCGTGCCACGGGCACTGGAGCTGTGCGCCGAAGTCGGCATCGCCGCCGCCCCCTCGCTGGAAGCCTTGAAAGTGGCGATCCACGTCTGAACCGGTAAAGCTGTCAAAAAAAAGGAACCCTGGTCAGGGCCGGCTATCCTATGAGGGCATACCACTCTTCGGGAGCGTCATCATGGGTTCCACGTTCAATAGCCTGGTTGGCCTGATCATTCTTGCCTTGGACATCTGGGCAATCATCAACGTGCTCAAAAGCGGCGCCGAGACCGGGATGAAGATCTTCTGGGTGCTGTTGATCCTGTTGCTGCCGGTTCTGGGCCTGATCATCTGGGCCATCGCAGGGCCGCGAGGAAATGTACGCGTCTGACGAAAGAACACTCGCCGGAACATTTGCCCGGCGTCCAAGGTCGAGATAGATGTAGGCCCATCCATGGGTTTTATCGAGGAGGCACCGATGCAAAAGTGGAAAGTCACTTTCGTGGATGATCATGGTGAAGTAATCGACGAAGTCTTCGAGTGCGAGGAGTGCCCGAATCACGAGCAGGCCGCCAGACTCATCAAGGAACGGCTCCTTCCTGTGGCCGCCGAACTGGATCTGAATGATCTGGAGGGGCGAACCAGCGATGCAGGCGTAAAAAACCTGAAAACCCAGAACAGTATCGAAATCCGCAGCATTACCCCCATCTGAACCACTTCTTGTCCTTGACTGCTGTAAAACCAGGCCTTGGCAGCGCCTCTATCTTGGGGCTACTCTGCAATCGAGATCAGCGAATGGATCGCTAAGGTCTGGTCTTGTCAGCTCCATGCTTGTTTCCCATCGACATCTGGTTGTCGATTCGTGCGTACCCTCTGGGTCGCGCACCCAGGGAGTACGGAAAGTCTATCCATCAGTTTGAGGAGGACGTTTCATGAGCACAGCCTATCAAGAAGACATCAGCAGCAGTGTGCTGCGCCGCATGAAAGAAGGCGGTTTCGACTTTTCCCGGTTCCATCCCATCGAGTTCTACGCCATTTTCCCGGACGAGGAGCGGGCACGCAGGGCGGCAGGACATTTTCACCGTGGTGAATCCCTGGATGCGCAAGTCAGTGTGCGCGACGATGGCGCCTGGGCGTTGGAATTGTGCAAGGTCATGTATGCGACCTACGACGACATTGGCGATTTCGAACAGGGTTTCGAGGCAGTGGTAGAGCCTCTGGGCGGCATCATCGAAGGCTGGGGTGTGAAACAGGAGGTACGAGGGCGACTCGCATAATCTTATGAAAAGTGACACTCGGCAATGACGGCTGACCTTCGGGTTGGCCGTTTTCGTTTGTGCCGATGGGAAATTCCACACGGCTTTGCAGGAGACCGGCAAGCCGGCTCCTACAGACTATGCTAGTGATGGGCGACAACAACGCCTTGCAATGAAGCGGGGGCAGTCAGGTTGGGGCATTTGCCGCACAGGATTGGTGCGGTGCTCGCGTAGTGAATATCCAACCGATTGAAATCTAAGCGTTTCTGCCGATGGCACGGGCCTTGCGAAGGCCTGGATGTCCGGGTGACAAGGAGTACGGCATGATCCGCACCTATTTTGATGAAATGTACGATGCCGGCGGCCAGGTCCGCCCGCATTATCGGGAGTTTGCCCGTTGGCTGGCCGAAACGCCTGACGAGCTTCTGGCACAACGGCGACGCGAGGCCGATCTGTTGTTTCATCGCGCCGGGATTACCTTCACGCTCTACGGTGATGAGCAGGGGACAGAGCGCCTGATTCCCTTCGACACCATCCCGCGCAGCATCCCCGCCAGTGAATGGCGGGTGGTCGAGCGCGGCTGCATCCAGCGGGTCAAGGCGCTGAACATGTTCCTCGCCGACCTGTACCACGAGCAACGCATCATCAAGGCCGGGATCATTCCCGCCGAGCAAGTGCTGGCCAACGAGCAATACCAGTTGGCTATGCAGGGGCTCGACCTGCACCGGGATATCTATTCGCACATTTCCGGCGTCGACCTGGTGCGCGACAGTGACGGCACCTACTACGTGCTCGAAGACAACCTGCGTACACCCAGCGGCGTCAGCTACATGCTCGAAGACCGCAAGATGATGATGCGCCTGTTCCCCGAGCTGTTTGCGGCCCAGCGCATCGCCCCGATCGACCATTACCCGAACCTGTTGCTCGACACCCTGAAGAGCTCCAGCCCGATCGATGACCCGAGTGTCGTGGTGCTGACACCGGGGCGCTTCAACAGCGCATTCTTCGAGCATGCGTTCCTGGCGCGGGAAATGGGCGTCGAGCTGGTGGAGGGCGCGGATCTGTTCGTGCGCGACGACAAGGTGTTCATGCGCACCACCGACGGACCCAAGGCCGTCGACGTGATCTACCGCCGTCTCGACGATGCGTTCCTCGACCCGCTGGCGTTCAATCCCGATTCGATGCTGGGCGTGCCGGGGCTGTTGTCGTCCTATCGTTCCGGCAATGTCGTGTTGGCGAACGCCATCGGTACCGGGGTGGCGGACGACAAATCGGTGTATCCGTTCGTCACCGACATGATCCGTTTCTATCTGGACGAAGAGCCGATCCTGAAGAACGTGCCCACGTGGCAGTGTCGTAATCCATCTGAACTTTCCCACGTTCTGGCCAATCTTCCAGAGCTGGTGGTCAAGGAGACCCAGGGCTCCGGCGGCTACGGAATGCTGGTGGGGCCGGCGGCCACCGCAGGGGAAATCGAAGCCTTCCGCGCGCGCATCATCGCCAAGCCCCATGCCTACATCGCGCAGCCGACGCTGTCTTTGTCGACCTGTCCGACCTTTGTCGAAAGCGGCATCGCACCACGCCACATCGACTTGCGTCCGTTTGTATTGTCTGGCCGCGAAACCCGGGTCGTACCCGGCGGTTTGACCCGTGTCGCCCTGCGCGAAGGCTCCCTGGTGGTGAACTCCTCCCAGGGCGGCGGAACCAAGGACACCTGGGTGGTCGAGGAATGAAGGAAGCCTGACATGTTAAGTAGAACTGCCTCGGATTTGTATTGGATGTCGCGTTACCTGGAGCGGGCGGAAAACCTCGCACGGATGCTCGACATCAGTTATTCGCTGTCGCTGATGCCGCAGGATGGCCGGGGCGACGGCCTGCACGAACTGGCCATGCCGCTGCTGATCACCGGCACCCTGGATGATTACCTCGAACGCCACGGCGCGCTGCATGCCGAACGGCTGTTGCATTTCTTTGCCCTGGACGCGGAGAACCCGGCGAGCATCTACAGTTGCCTCGGCGCGGCGCGGGCCAGTGCCCATGCAGTGCGTGGGCGCATCACCGCCGACATGTGGGAAAACATCAACGCCACCTGGCTGGAGATTCGCGGCATTGCCCAACAGGGCCTGAGCCGCTACGGCATGAGCCGTTTCTGCGAGTGGATCAAGGAGCGTTCCCACCTGTTCCGTGGTGCGTCCTACGGCACCATCATGCGCAATGACGCGTTCCGCTTCATTCGCCTGGGGACGTTCATCGAACGCGCCGACAACACATTGCGCCTGCTCGATGCCCGCTACGAAATGGCCGGCGATCAGGCCGAAGCGGTCAGCGATGGCACGGCTCACGCCTATTACCAGTGGAGTGCGTTACTGCGCGCGTTGTCCTCCTTCGAGGCGTACACCGAGATCTACCGTGACGCGCCCGGTGCGCGGCATGTGGCCGAGTTGCTGCTGCTGCGCGCCGATGTGCCGCGCTCTTTGCGCGCCTGCACCGAAGAAATTGACCAGATCCTCGCCCAGCTTCCCGGGGCCAACGGCCGCCCGGCACAGCGCCTGGCGGCGGAGATCGATGCGCGATTGCGCTACACCGGCATCAGCGAAATTCTCGACGAAGGCCTGCATGCCTGGCTCACCGAGTTCATCCCGCTGGTGCGCCAGCTGGGCAATGCCATTCACAGTTCCTACCTGGAGGCTGCATGAGACTTTCCATAAGCCACGAGACCACCTATCACTACGAGGATCAGGTGCGGGCGAGCATCCAGTACCTGCGGCTGACCCCCCACGACAGCGAGCGCCAGCACGTGCTCAGCTGGCAGCTGGATCTGCCGCGGCCAGTGCGCGCGCAGCTTGATCCGTTCGGCAACATCCTGCATGTGCTGACCATGGACGAGCCCCACGAGGCGATCATCATCGGCGCCCGTGGCCAGGTCGACATCGACGAGCTGCGCGAGGCCGAGCACGAGAGCCAGTCGGCCTTGCCGTTCCTGCGTTTCACCCGGCTGACCGAGGCCGATCAGGCACTGCGCGCCTTCGCCGACAAGGCGTGCAAGCAGCGCCGCGATCGCACGGCGCTGATCGACTTGATGCACGGCCTGAACCAGCACATGACCTACACACCGGGCGCCACCGAAGTGGACACCAGCGCCGCGCAGGCTTTCGCCGGGCGTTCGGGCGTGTGCCAGGACCACACCCACGCATTCCTCGCCTGCGCGCGCAGCCTGGGCATCCCGTCGCGTTATGTGTCGGGGTACCTGTACAGCGAAAACAGCGAACACCTGGCCAGCCATGCCTGGGCCGAAGCCTGGCTGGATGACGCCTGGTACAGCTTCGATGTGACCAATGAACTGGCGCGACCGGAGCGGCACCTGAAACTGGCGGTGGGCCTGGATTACCTGGACGCCTGCCCGGTGCGCGGCATGCGCCGCGGGGGTGGGTGTGAGCAGATGCATGCGAAGGTATTCGTATCGCCGACGCCGATGCCGGTAATTTCCGTGCAACAGCAGTAATTCGCTGGTTCGCTCACTGTAGGAGCTGCCGCAGGCTGCGATCTTTTGACGTTGATTTTTCAAGATCAAAAGATCGCAGCCTGCGGCAGCTCCTACAAGGGGGGGGGCATGTTCAGGGATTAACCTTGCGCCCGACCATATGCTGCAAATACCCCACCAGCATCCCCAGATCTTCATCCGGCAACACCTCGGCCGAGAACCCCGGCATCTTCGCCTGGGGCCACTGGCGCAAACTCTGCGGGTCGCGGATATAGCGCTTGAGGAAATCCGCGCCGAAATACTCGGTGGGGTTGAAGGGAATATTCAGGTCCGGGCCGAACTGCGCATCCCCGGCGCCATTCAAGCGATGGCACGCCAGGCAGTTTTTCTGGAACAGCGCAAAACCCTGGTTGACCGGATCATCGGCCTTCAGCGCAGGATCCGGCAGCAGGGCAGGGAAGCGCTCGGCCACGGGGGCCATGCGCTTGATGCTGGCGACCTCGAACGGCCATTGTTCCGGGCTGATGTTGCCTGCCCGCGGATCGGTCCAGACCAGGTAAAACGGCCCGGCGCTGTGCTTGCCTTCCGCCAGCGGTGGCCATGGCTTGGCGGGGTCTTCGATCGCCAGCCAGGCACGCGCGCCCTGGGTGTTGAGCAGCGGGGCGGCCGCCAGCTCGGCGGCAAAGCCGTCCAGCGCCACGGCTTGCAGGTGGTCGTCAGGCTTGATGCCGGTCAATAGCGCGGCCAGCGGCACGGCGCGGTAGGCCATGTCACGCTTGTAGGACACGTCATTGCTGATGTTGATGGTCTGCACCTGAGGGTGCTTGAGCAGCTCCTCGGTTTGCCACGTGCGACTGTTCGCGCCCAGCTCCAGGTTCAGCTGTGCGGCATGAAGAGGCGTGCTGAGCAGCAGGGCCCCGAACACAATGAGCGTTTTCAAATGATCGCCATCCATGTCGTGGAAGTGCCGCAAAGGTTGGCACAGCCACGCTGGCCCGGGAAGGAAGCCAGTTACGTTTTTACTTGGCGATAAAACATCTGGCGCCGTTTTCCAAAGAACGACTATCCGATCACCTTGGTCAGGTTCGGCAAAATCAACAACAGAGTGGTGGCGAAAAGAATGAGCCCGGCTTGACGAACTTTCGATTGTTTGAACATGGCTGACCGCCTTTTTTTTGTTATTTCCTGATGCCTGCCTGCACATCTCCTGACGGCAAACGCTGCACTTCCTGTAGGACGAGCGCCTCGGCAAAACCCGACGACAACTTCGTACACCTTCACCTTAGAGCCCGCGTCACGCTTGGTTTAGATCCATTTAGTATGGTGTTCTCACAAGATGCTATTAAAAAGGCATGAGGCCTATTGCCAGCTTCTTGGGCGGCCTTTTGCTAGACACCTGCGTGTCCTGAACCGGTTCACCGGCTGCGGGATGACCGTCCGTCTGAGCGTGAGCGTCAATGCCTGTGAGCGCTGCGGTCATTGAATCCAACGCGCCGTGGGCCAACAGTGAGGGCTGTATTTTTCTCACCTGCATTGCGGTTCGAGGACGTCATGACCCAAGCTTTCATTTTCGACGCGTTACGTACGCCCCGTGGCAAAGGCAAGGCCAACGGTGCCTTGCATGGCGTCAAGCCGGTGAGCCTGGTGGCCGGGTTGCTTACGGCGCTGCAACAGCGAACCGACCTGGATACCAGCCAGGTCGATGACGTGGTGCTCGGTTGCGTGACGCCCATTGGCGATCAAGGCTCCGACATCGCCAAGACCGCGGTCCAGGTGGCGGATTGGGACGTCAGCGTGGCCGGTGTGCAGATCAATCGTTTCTGCGCCTCGGGGCTGGAGGCGGTGAACCTGGGGGCGATGAAAGTCCGTTCCGGTTTCGAAGACCTGGTGGTGGTCGGCGGCGTCGAGTCGATGTCGCGAGTCCCCATGGGCAGCGACGGCGGGGCGTGGGCGCTGGACCCGGCAACCAACCTGCACGGCCATTTCATTCCCCAGGGGGTGAGCGCCGATCTGATCGCTACGCTTGAAGGCTTCAGCCGTCAGGACGTCGATGCCTACGCGCTGCACTCGCAACAGAAAGCCGCGCGGGCGCGGGCCGATGGCTCGTTCAAACAGTCATTGGTGCCGGTGCAGGACCAGAACGGCATCATCCTGCTCGATCACGATGAATTCATCCGCGCCGAATCGACCCTGGAAGGCCTGGGCAAGCTCAAGCCTAGTTTCGAAATGATCGGACAAATGGGTTTCGACGCCACCGCGCTGCGGGTCTACAGCCAGGTGGAGCGGATCAATCATGTCCACACCCCCGGCAACAGTTCCGGAATCGTCGATGGCGCGGCGTTGATGTTGATCGGCTCCGAAGCCAAGGGCCTGGCGTTGAGCCTGCAGCCGCGGGCGCGGATCGTCGCCACGGCGGTCACCAGCACCGACCCGACCCTGATGCTCACCGGCCCCGCGCCGGCCACCCGCAAGGCGTTGGCCAAGGCCGGGCTGCGGGTCGAAGACATTGACCTGTTCGAGGTCAACGAAGCGTTTGCCTCGGTGGTGTTGAAGTTCATCAAGGACATGGCCATCGAACCGGACAAGGTCAATGTCAACGGCGGTTCCATTGCCATGGGCCACCCGTTGGGCGCCACAGGCTGCGCCATTCTCGGCACGCTGCTCGATGAGCTGCAAGCCCGGCACCTGCGTTATGGCCTGGCGACCCTGTGTGTCGGCGGCGGCATGGGCATTGCCACCATCATCGAACGCCTCTGAACCCGGACTTCAAGGAACCTGTCTATGAACCAAGCCATTCGTTACGAAAAGGGCCAGGACCGGATCGTCCTCCTGACCGTCGACATGCCGGGCCAGAGCGCCAATACCATGAATGCGGTCTACCGCGAGGCCATGGCCGAGTGTGTCGCCCGCCTGGTGGCCGACAAGGACGACATCGCGGGGGTGATCATCACCTCGGCCAAGAAAACCTTTTTTGCCGGCGGCGATCTCAATGAGTTGATCAAGGTCGGCAAACCCCAGGCCAAGGCTTTTTTTGACAGGGTGCTCACGCTCAAGGGCCAACTGCGCACCCTGGAAACCCTCGGTAAACCCGTGGTCGCCGCGATCAATGGCGCGGCGTTGGGCGGTGGCTGGGAAATCTGCCTGGCCTGCCATCACCGCATCGCGCTGGACGATCCCTCGGTGCAACTCGGCCTGCCGGAAGTGACCCTCGGCCTGCTGCCGGGTGGCGGCGGGGTGGTGCGCATGGTGCGTATGCTGGGCATTGAAAAGGCCCTGCCGTACCTGCTCGAAGGTAAGAAGATTCGCCCGCAGCAGGCCTTGCAGGCGGGCTTGATCGATGAACTGGCGGTGGATCGCGAGGCACTGCTGAGCAAGGCGCGCAGTTGGATCATTGCCAACCCGGCGGCGGTTCAGCCCTGGGACGTGAAGGGCCATCAGATTCCCGGTGGCACACCGGCGAACCCGAAAGTCGCGCAAATGCTGGCGATTGCGCCGTCGATCCTGCGCAGCAAAACCCAGGGCACACTGCCCGCGCCGGAGAAAATCCTCTGCGCCGCGGTGGAGGGCGCCCAGGTGGATTTCGACACGGCGCACTTGATCGAAACCCGTTACTTCACCGAGCTGACCACCGGCCAGGTGTCGAAAAACCTGATCGGCACCTTCTGGTTCCAGCTCAACGAAATCAATGCCGGCGGTTCGCGGCCTCAAGGTTTCGCGCCTTATGTGACGAAAAAAGTCGGGGTGCTCGGCGCCGGGATGATGGGGGCGGGCATCGCTTTTGTCAGCGCGTCGGCCGGTATCGATGTGGTGCTCAAGGACATCAACCTGGCGGCGGCCGAGAAGGGCAAGGCGCACTCGGCGGCGTTGCTGGACAAGAAGGTGGCACGCCGGCAGATCAGCGCCGAGCAGCGTGAAGCCGTGCTGGCGCGCATCCATACCAGCGACAACGATGCCGAACTGGCGGGTTGCGACCTGATCATCGAAGCGGTGTTCGAGGACCGTGAGTTGAAGGCCAAGGTCACATTGGCCGCGCAACAAGTGGTGGGTGCGGATGCGGTGATTGCCTCCAACACTTCGACCCTGCCGATCAGTGGCCTGGCCACGGCGGTGCCGGACCCAGGCAAGTTCATCGGCCTGCATTTCTTCAGCCCCGTGGAAAAAATGCCCTTGGTGGAAATCATCAAGGGCGCCAGCACCAGCGACGAAACCCTGGCTCGGGGATTCGATTACGTCCTGCAGATCCGGAAAACCCCGATCGTGGTCAACGACAGTCGCGGTTTCTTCACCTCTCGGGTGTTCGGCACCTTCACCAATGAAGGCATTGCCATGCTGGGTGAAGGGGTTTGCGCGGCGATGATCGAGACCGAGGCGCGCAAGGCCGGCATGCCGGTCGGGCCATTGGCGATCTCCGACGAAGTTTCCCTCAGCCTCATGAGCCATATCCGCCAGCAAACCGCCAAAGACTTGCAGGCAGAAGGCAAGGCGCTGATCGAACACCCGGCCTACGCCGTGATCGACTTGCTGCTCAACGAGTACAAGCGTCCGGGCAAGGCCGCCGGGGGTGGTTTTTATGAATACCCGGCGGGTGGCCAAAAACATCTATGGCCGGAACTGAAAACCCGCTTCGAAAAGGCCGACGGGCAGATTTCGCCAAAGGATGTGCGCGATCGCCTGCTGTTCGTGCAAGCCATCGAGACCGTGCGCTGTGTGGAAGAAGGCGTACTGACCTCGACGGCGGACGCCAATGTGGGCTCGATCTTCGGCATCGGCTTCGCCGCCTGGACCGGCGGTGCACTGCAGTTCATCAATCAGTACGGGGTCCAGGACTTCGTCGCCCGCGCCCAGTATCTGGCCGGGCAATACGGCGAGCGCTTTGCACCGCCCGCGCTGCTACTGGAGAAAGCCGCCAAAGGGGAGGCGTTTTAGGGATAGGTGACACACTGCGGGGCTTGCCTTGTCACGGTGTTCAAGGCAGGCTCTGGGGTGTGCATTATTCCCATCATGTGTCAGGTATTTTTTATGTCGTTACGCATCTGCATTCTGGAAACCGACATCCTGCGTCCGGAATTGGTTGACCAATATCAGGGCTACGGGCAGATGTTCAAACACCTGTTTTCGCAGCAACCCATCGCCGCCGATTTCACCGTCTATAACGTGATGCAGGGCGAGTATCCCGGCGATGACCTGACGTTCGACGCCTACCTTGTGACCGGCAGCAAGGCCGATTCCTTTGGCACCGACCCGTGGATCGAAACCCTCAGGGCCTACTTGCTCAAGCGCTACGAGCGCGGCGACAAGCTGCTGGGCGTGTGCTTCGGCCACCAGTTGCTGGCGCTGCTGCTGGGCGGCAAAAGCGAACGTGCGACCCAGGGCTGGGGCGTTGGCACCCATAATTACAAACTGGCCGCCAAGGCGCCCTGGATGAGTCCGGTGCGCGAAGAGCTGACCCTGTTGATCAGTCACCAGGACCAGGTTACCTCGCTACCGGAAAACGCCACGGTCATCGCCTCCAGCGATTTCTGCCCGTTCGCCGCCTACCACATCAACGATCAGGTGCTGTGCTTCCAGGGGCATCCGGAATTCATCCACGACTATTCCCGGGCCCTGCTGGAAATTCGCCAGCAGGCGCTGGGCGAGCAGATTTATTCCAAAGGCATGGCCAGCCTGGAGCATGAGCACCACGGCACGACCGTCGCCGAGTGGATGATGCGTTTTGTGGCGCACAAGCCGGAAACCGTGTAGGAGCCTGGCTTGCCGGCGAACGCGGTGTGTCAGGCCGGTCGCCTTCGCTGGCAAGCCAGTTCCTACAGCGATTCTCACGAACGCCTCGGTCTCGCCTACAACCACCCCGACTTCTTGAAGCTCGCCCACAACCCCACACACCCCACCGCAATAAATCCCAGAACCCCGAAATATCCGTAATGCCAGGTCAACTCCGGCATGTTCTGGAAGTTCATCCCGTAGATCCCCGCCACCGCCGTCGGGAACGCCAGGATGGCCGCCCAGGCCGCGAACTTGCGTTGCACTACGCTCTGGCGTGAGGCCTCGAGCAAGACCCCGACCTCGATGGTCTGGCTGGCAATGTCCGCCAGGGTCGTCAGGTCTTCCATCTGCCGCGTCACATGAATCTGCACATCGCGAAAGTACGGGCGCATGTTCTTGTCGATGAATGGGAAGCTCAGCTTTTGCAGTTCTTCACCGATCTCCACCATCGGCGCCGCGAACCGGCGCAAGCGCAATACATCGCGGCGCAGGCTGTGGAGTTTTTGAATGTCGCGCTCGTTCAGTGAGCTGCACATGACGTTGCGTTCCAGCTCGTCGATCTGCGCATGGATGGCTTCGCCCATCGGCTGGTAGTTTTCAATGACGAAGTCGAGGATGGCATAGAGTACGAAATCTTCCCCGTGCTCCAGCAACAACGGACGCGCCTCACAACGCTGCCTTACATAGGCGTAGGACGCCGAATGACCGTTACGCGCGGTAATGATGTAGCCGTTGCCGGCAAAGATATGCGTCTCGATGAATTTGAGTTTGCCATCTTCCATGATGGGCGAATACGTGACGATGAACAGCGCATCGCCAAAGGTTTCCAGCTTCGGGCGGCTGTGTTTTTCCAGGGCGTCTTCAATGGCCAGTTCATGCAGGTTGAACTGGCGTTGCAGGTTGTACAGTTCCTCTTCATTCGGCTCTTCGAGGCCGATCCAGACGAAGTGCCCCGGCTTCGCAGCCCAGGCGGCGCCTTCGTCGAGGGTGATATTGGTGACTTTCTTACCAGCGCTGTAAACGGCAGCAGCAACAACTCTACCCATGATGTTGATTCACTTCTTCTTGGCAGCGTTCAGCTTAGCCTTGTCTGCTACCGGGAGTCAGTGAAATCTTGTAGGAGCCCGGCTTGCCGGCGAAGGCGCCCGTCCAGTCGTTGGGTTTATCGACTGGACGTGCTGCATTTTCAAGCAGCCTGCAGCTGCCGATCCATCGAATCGATGCACTCGCGCATCTGCTCGCGGCACTGGGCGATCAACATGGGCATGTCATCCAGGCTCAATCCCGCAGTAGGAATGGCCGGCAAGGAACGGATCAGAATTTTCCCACTGCGCCAGCGGTTCAATCGCATGTGTTTGACGTAACTGCTGACACACACCGGGACGATTGGCACCCCCGCCGCGATGGCCATCTGGAAAGCGCCTTTTTTGAACGGCAACAGCTCTTCGCCCAGATTGCGTGTGCCCTCCGGGAAAACCCAGATCGAAGTGTCTTCGTTTTGCAGGGTATGGGTGGTGGTCAACATCGACTGACGCGCCTTGTGCGCATTGCCACGGTCGATCAGCACATTGCCGGCCAGCCAGAACAACTGACCGAACAATGGCACCCATTTCAGGCTCTTTTTACCGATGCACACCGTACGGCGGGGTACTACATTGCCAAACACGAACAAATCGTAGTTGGACTGATGGTTGGCAATGATCACGCAGCTGTCGGGTTTATCCATCAATGGCCCGACGTCGGCTTTTACCCGCAGGCGCAAGATGCACATCGCCGGCCACGCATAGAGGCGCGCGCACAGGCGGCTGTTGTCCGGATTGAACGGGCGACACAGGCCTAGCACCACGCCCAGCACACCCGCCACGATAAAGTGCAGGGCCATCAATGACATACGTAAAGCAAAGAGCATTTGCAGGCCCCACCGGGACAAAAGGTGGCGCAGTGTACGGATGTGCACTGTTTTCGGCAATTGCCACTATTGAGGCGGGAGATAGACGATGTTTGAGTAAATGTTTCCGACTGACGGGTCAGACTTGTCCTAGAGCGCTCCCAGCGTTTTCAACGCAAAAGCCCGACACAGCGGTCGGGCTCCTGGGTTACTGCAACATCGGGCTTAGCCCATATGTTCCTGATCCAGAATGATCGCGTTGTCCAGCGCTTCCAGCAGCGCCTTGCGCACTTTCAACTTGGTGTTCTTGTGGGCAATCATGTTGATTTTCTTCAACTGGCGAGCCGCCGCCAGCGCCGCGCCTTGCAGTTCTTCGGCCGCGACCACGACGTCCAGGTAACCGGCAGCCACGGCGCTTTGCGGGTTGAACATCTCACCGTTGACCACGGAACGCTGGAAGGCCGATTTGCCCAGGCGATCGCGGGCAATCTCGATACCGGCGTGGTGCATGGTCATGCCGATCTGCACTTCGTTCAGGCCAATGCTGAAGGGGCCATCGACACCCAGGCGGTAATCCGCCGACAGCAGCAGAAACGCACCCTTGGCGACCGCATGCCCAGGGCAGGCGACGACGACGGGGAAGGGGTGCGACAACAGGCGACGGGCCAGCGTCGAGCCGGATGTCACCAGCGACACCGCTTCCTTGGGGCCGGAGGTCATCACCTTCAGATCGTACCCGCCCGACAGAATCCCGGGCTGACCGGTAATGATCACCACCGCGCGATCAGTCACCGCCTGATCCAGCGCAGCGTTGAACGCCGCAATCACGTCCGGAGAGATGGCATTGACCTTGCCGTTGCTCAAGGTCAGGGTCGCGATACCGTCTTCGAGGTGGTAGGTAATCAACTCACTCATGACGCTAATCCTTTCAATAAAGTAGGGCAGAAGTTACTCACCGCCATCGGCAAGGTAAAGCGCCATGACTGACTCGCCAGTCACCCTTTACCCGCTCGGCCAGCGTCACCCGGCACGCCTGCCGCGTATCGCCTGCTATATAGAGGTGGGGTGCCAGGCCGGAGATTGGCCGGTTTGCCATTACCCTTGGCAACCAAAAACACCCAAGCGCCTTAAGCGCATGAAAATTCTCAAAAAAATGTTTGCCAACAGAAAAGCTTTCGACTACATTAGCGCGCCTCGACAGACAGAACATGTTTGAAGAGATACGGTGAAGTGTCCGAGTGGCTTAAGGAGCACGCCTGGAAAGTGTGTATACAGGAAACTGTATCGAGAGTTCGAATCTCTCCTTCACCGCCAAATTCGATGTAAACAGAACCCCTGGTTTCGAGAGAAGCCGGGGGTTTTGTGTTTTTTGGCGTGTCATTTACATATACACCGCGCAACTGCGACAGATAACCGAGCAAAGGTAATTCCTAAATTCCCGTAGGAAATGAGCTGGGCGTGTAGGACGTCATGCTGGAGAGTCGGGTGGATAACTGCTTTCATGGGACTTGCTACTTGAAACAAGTCGTCTTGGAAAAGGGTATTGGTTTTATGTTTTCCGGGTGAAAATAAATGACCGCACCCAACGCGACCCACTCCAGGATGGAAAGGTAACCGCCATGCAGGAATTCACCATGAAGCAGGCCGAACTTGAAAAGGTTCATGTGGAAATCGTCAAGCTGATGGCTGAACAGCGCAAGCTGAACGCCGAAGCGGGCAAGATGACCCGTGAAACCTTTTGGTATCCGGTGGCGGTGGCCACCGGACTGATTGGCACGGTAGCCACCGTCACTGCGGTGCTGGTGAAGTTGCTCTGACGCTATTCGATCGGTCTGTCCGGGGCCACGGCCAGATCCGACCTGAACAACAAGGACATCCCATGATCACGACGACCACCCACACAATCGAAGGCCGCCACATCACCGCCTACCTGGACATCGTCAGCGCCGAGTCGGTGCAGGGCGTCAACCTTGTCCGCGACCTTTTTGCCGGTATGCGGGATATTTTCGGCGGGCGTTCCCAGACCTTGGAGCGGGCGTTGCAAGAGGCACGTAGCCAGGCCACCGACGAGATCAGGGAGCGAGCGCGGGCACTGCAGGCGGATGCGGTGGTGGGGCTCGATTATCAGATCAGCATGCCATCAGGAAAGGGCGGCATGGTGGTGGTTTTTGTATCCGGAACGGCAGTCAGACTGAAGTGAAAGTTCCTGCCCATTCGTCGGGCATTCGCTGATCCGAACTACAAGTCCGTTAATGACCGGCTAGTCTCAAAATCCTTGGTGATCGATATTTTTCGTGCAAAGGGCTTGCCGGTGTCGATCCCGCTTTTGAGAGGGGTGAAGCGATGACTGAACCGTATATCGAAGACGACGGCGCAGAATATCCGATCAACAACTACGTTCAGTGCGGCCAGACGGAGTACGTGGCCAGCTTCGGCGAAGACCAGGTCAAGGTCCTCAAGATCAAGACCAAGGCTTGTCGAGTGTTGAAGGGGAAATTCCTACCCAAGCTAAGGGAATCGGCCAGGCAGTAGTAAATGTACCCGCGAGCAAACCCCGTCATCGAACGGGGTTTTTTGTGCCCGGAATGTGAACGAATATTTAATCTGGATTATTTTCACAAACTTTTCACAAGGCCCTACGTAGGCTCAACTCATCCGTTAGAAGCAACACCCTGCCCGTTCCCCAGCGGGCTTTTTTTTGCCTGCGATAAAACCTTTCCCAAAATTGCTGTCCAACCGTCGCCTATAACGAGGTTGAGCGCGCGCATGTCTGGACTTTGTCTCCTCTAAAGCATTCAATCTCGCCCCTTTGAGTTTCATCCCTATTTTTTTGAGGTTTCTGTCATGCGTTTCACACTGCCTGCTCTGGTTCTGGGTCTTCTGGTTGCTCAAGGTGCAATGGCCGGCGACGGCACTGCCGCCGTTGGTGGTGGCCTGGGTGGCGCACTGGGTAACGTCGTTGGCCAGAGCATGGGCGGCAGCACCGGTGCCGCGATTGGTGCCGGTGTCGCTGGCGCAGCCGGCAGTGCGGTTGCCGCCAAGAAAGGCCACCGTACCAGCGCTGCCATCGGTGGTGGCGTTGGCGCTGCCGGTGGTTCGGTGATCGGCAACAGCCTGGGTGGCAAGACCGGTTCAACCATCGGCGCAGGCCTGGGTGGCGCCCTGGGCGGCGGCGTCGGCAGCAACCTGGCCAAAGGTCACAAGCGTCACTGATCCCGAAGGATCTCACGCAAAAGCCCGGCTTGATGCCGGGCTTTTGCGTTTTGAACGTTTCTGCCGTTTGCGCCTCGAATGCTCCATACCCCCGATAAAATACGAGGCGTGCCATGACCCCGAAAACCAAAGGCAATGAAGTGCGATACCCAGGTACTCGACGCTTGACGTTGCCGGCGCTTGTTTTTGGATTGTTTCTGTCACCGTTCGCGCTGGCGGCAGGCGACGGTACTGCCGCCGTTGGCGGTGGACTTGGTGGTGCATTGGGCAATGTGGTTGGCGGACAAATGGGCGGCAGCACAGGCGCCGCCATTGGTGCCGGTGTCGGCGGCGCTGCCGGCAGTGCGGTCGGCGCACCCAAGGGCAGCCGCACCGAGGCCGCGGTTGGCGGTGGATTAGGTTCGGCAGGCGGTTCGGTGATCGGCAACAGCCTGGGTGGCTCCACCGGCTCGACCATTGGTGCAGGCCTGGGTGGCGCAGCCGGTGGTGCGGTGGGCAACAATCTGGGAAGCGACGATGGCGGGTCCCATTCCGGTGGCGGCCATAAACACAAGAACAAACACAAGAACAAGCATCACTGACGGGCATCGCTCAGCGACGCAACCGATGGTCTCCCTGATCGAACCTGACGATCACCCATCCCTCCAACGGTCAGGGCCTGCCTTTCAGGCCCGTTGAGAGGTGTCACATGAACGCTGATCCAAAAGTCTCCGACATCGACGAAACCCCCGAATACCCCCTGCCTTCGCCCACCGATTCGCTGAGTCGGGACCAGCGTCCGCCCGATGACGAGCCCGGCGTCGAGCAGGTTCCCAACGATGATCTCAAGCGCACGGATTCTGATGTCGAAGCAGACCCGAGCGATCCGGACATCGCCGGGGAGGATGCCTCCGGCGAGCCAAGCTGATCGACGTCGGGTGCGAGACCGCCTGTCGAATGAGCGGCAACCATGCCAACACATCGTTGCCAGACATAAGGTATGCAACTCGTAAAGGAGACGCACCATGATCAGGTCAAGATGGATGGCCCTGACAGTGGCCGGTCTGTTGTCGCTCGGGTCCGGCATGGCATTTTCCCAGTCCTCTGGCAATGATGCACCCATCGACAAAGGCGGGATGCCACCGTCCACTGAAATGAATGCAGGCTCTGGCCCGGAAAATGCGCTGCCGCCTGGCTCCATCAATAATGGCAATGCAGGCGATGCCAATGGGAGCAGCACCCGCCCGGAGACGAAAAGCGGCTCGACCAGCGGTGGCAATTCGATGGGGAGCGGTTCTGGGAGTGGGTCTGGAGGATCAGGTAATTCTGCCCACGGGACCACAGCGCCCGCGGATGGCGGGACTGGCAAAAAAGCGGGCAGTTAGCCTGCCAAAAGGATCTACAGCAGTGAACTTGACGAGCCCGGCGATTTGCCGGGCTTTTTGCGTACTCCTCCGTTGCTCTTGGTAGCGGCTGCTCGTTATGCTGCTGAAACCTTTAATCTGTCGCGGAGCCGGCCGTACTGAGCCGCCTGGGATGTCATGAAAACGGATCAGATGCGATGAATTCACTGTGCAAAGAATTCGGCCCGATCAAGGCCGTGATTTTCGATATGGACGGCCTGCTGCTGGACACCGAGGGGATCTACACCGAAGTCACGGCGACGATTGCCGCGCGCTATGGACGCACGTTCGACTGGAGCGTCAAGCAGAACATCATCGGCCGTGGTGCCGGTGATCTGGCGCGCTATGTGGTGCAGGCGCTGGACTTGCCGATCAGCGCCGAAGAGTTCCTGGTGATTCGCGAGCCGCTGATGCGCGAGCGTTTTCCTGCCGCGCAGGCGATGCCGGGTGCGGAACAACTGGTCCGGCACTTGAAGGCGCATAACATTCCCATTGCGGTGGGTACCAGTTCCTCGAGCCAGTCGTTCGGCCAGAAAACCACCTTGCACCGCGACTGGTTCGCCTTGTTCGACTTCATCGTCACTGCCGATGATCCAGACGTCGGCGCGGCCAAACCGGCGCCGGATATCTTCCTGACGGCAGCGCGACGCCTGGGTGTGGAGCCACAGGATTGCCTGGTGTTCGAGGATTCGCCGTTCGGTGTCACGGCAGCCAAAGCGGCGGGGATGACGGCGATTGCGATTCCGGATGCGGCGATGGCTGACGAAAAATACGCCCATGCCGACGGTATTCTTCGTACGTTGAAGGCATTTATACCGGATGCCTGTGGCCTGCCTGCACTTGAGTGGACCTGATGACATTAACTGTGGGAGCGGGCTTGCTCGCGAAAGCGGTGTGTCAGCCCACGTCAATTTCGACTGACACTCCCTCTTCGCGAGCAAGCCCGCACCCACAGTTTGATTGCATTCAATTCATCAGGCGCCAAAACCACCGTCGATGGTCAGGCTCGCGCCGGTGATGTAGCCGGCTTCGGGGCCGACCAGGTAGGCGACGAAACTGGCGATCTCTTCGGCTTTGCCGTAACGCCCCACTGCCATCAATGGAATCAGGCTGTCAGCGAAGTCGCCGTGGGCAGGGTTCATGTCGGTATCGACCGGGCCCGGCTGCACGTTGTTGATGGTGATGCCTTTGGGGCCGAGGTCGCGGGCCAGGCCCTTGGTCAAGCCGACCAGCGCCGATTTGCTCATGGCGTACGGGCCGCCACCGGCGAAGGGCATGCGGTCGGCGTTGGTGCTGCCGATGTTGATGATTCGACCGCCTTCGGTCATGTATTTGGCGGCAGCCTGGGTGGCGATGAACACGCTGCGTACGTTGATCGCCAGGGTCTGGTCGAAGTCTTCGAGTTTGAAATCTTCCAGCGGTGCAACGGCCAGCACGCCCGCGTTGTTGACCAGGATATCCAGCTGACCAAAGGCCTCTACAGTAGTCGTTACGGCGCTGCGGATGGCCTCGGCGTCGGCGCTGTCAGCCTTGATCGCCAGGGCTTTGCCGCCGGCGTTGGTGATGCTGTCTTGCAGTTCCTGGGCCTTGGCAGTGGAGCTGACATAGGTAAAGGCGACAGTCGCGCCTTCAGCGGCCAGGCGCTTGACAATGGCAGCGCCGATACCGCGGGAACCGCCCTGGATCAAAGCCACTTTGCCACTGAGGTTCTGAGTAGTCATATCGATCTCCAAAGTCCCGAGGCGAGATGTCCCGGTTGATGGAGCCTAGTATCGATTCAGGATTGCACGCTGAGTAGGGGGTAATTGCGATAGTCTGTGTAAACCAGAAGTTTATAATGGTTGGCCATGGAAACCTTCAGCAGTATCGAATGCTTTGTACGCAGCGCCGAGGTCGGCAGCTTTGCCGAAGCCGCGCGACGCTTGAGCCTGACCCCGGCGGCCGTGGGCAAGAGCGTGGCCAAGCTTGAAGCCCGGCTGGGCGTGCGGCTGTTTCAGCGCAGCACCCGCAGCCTCACGCTCACCGAGGCCGGTCAGCTGTTTCTCGATGAAGTCAGTGGCAGCCTGCTCACCATCCAGAATGCCGTAGCCAATCTGGCCAGCGCCGAAGGCCGTCCTGCGGGCACCCTGAAGGTCAGCATGGGCACCGTGTTCGGACGTTTGTACATCGTGCCGCTACTCGGTGAGTTTTTGCGGCGCTTTCCGGCGATCAATCCGGACTGGCATTTCGATAACCGGCAGGTCGACCTGATCGCCCAGGGTTTCGACGCCGCGATTGGTGGCGGCTTCGAACTGCCCCAAGGGGTGGTGGCGCGCAAGCTGACGCCAGCCCATCGCGTGTTGGTGGCCTCTGCCGATTACCTGGCGGCGCACGAGGCGATCCTTGAGCCTGACGATCTCAAGCCGCGCGACGGCATCCTTATTCGCTCGCCGCAGACCGGTCGCGTGCGTTCCTGGCAGTTGACCAGTCGCACCCAGCAACACAGTCCCTTGACCCTCAAGGCGCGGATGACCATGAGCGATTCTGAGGCGGCCTGTGCCACGGCGGTCCAGGGTTTGGGTATTGCACTGGTGAGCATGCCCTTTGCGTTGGGCTATCTGGAGGCAGGGACGTTGCAGCGGGTGTTGCCGGACTGGTATGTCGACGATGGCAATATTTCTATCTATTACGCCGAGCACAAGCTGCTGCCCGGCAAGACCCGGGCGTTTGTGGATTTCATCATCGAGCAGTTTGCGGAGCGGGGGTTGGGGCAGCGTTTTAGTGCGGTATGAACCAGGTTGGAAACCGAGGCGCCCCCTTCGCGAAGGGGGCGACTCGGTTCAATGTTGGGAATTCAGCGCCCAAACCGCCCAGGCCAGCCGACGATATTCTTCGGCCGCGGTGTCGCATAAGTGCGCACCTTGGACGTCGACAACCCCAGCCGCACCAGCGATTCGGCGATGGTCACCGCCGCGGTCACGCCATCGATCACCGGCACGCCGGTGCGCAGGCGAATCTGCTCATCCAGCCCGGCCATGCCGCCGCAGCCCAGGCAAATCACTTCGGCCTTGTCCTGGGTCACCGCCAGTTCAGCCTGATGCACGATGGCTTCCAGCGCGCGTTGCGGCTCGTGCTCCAGTTCCAGCACCGCCAGGCCACTGGCCCGCACCGAGGCGCAGCGGTCCCAGAGCCCGGACAGTTTCAGGCGGTCTTCGATCAGCGGCACGGTGCGGTCGAGGGTGGTGACCACCGAGTAGGCGTGACCGAGAAACATCGCGGTGCTCGCGGCCGCATCAGTGATGTCGACCACCGGTACGTTGACCAATTCCTGCAGGCCTTCGCGGCCGTGTTCGCCGTAGCCGGCTTGAATCACCGCATCGAAAGGCTGGTCGTAGGCCATGACCCGGTCCATCACCGCAATGGCAGCCAGGTAGCTTTCGAAGTTGCCTTCGATCGAGTCGGCACCGAAGTAGGGCGTCAGGCCAACGATCTCCGTGCCGGGCGCGGCCACGGCCTGGGCCGAGCGGGCGATCGCCTGGGTGATGGATTCGGTGGTGTTGACGTTGACCACGAGAATGCGCATGGGAAGTCCTTATAACGGGTGGTTCAGCGGCCCGATACTGTCGGGCCGCGAGGGAGTTAATGGCTGACGTTGTCCACGGCGATGGCTTCACCGCTGACGTCGGCGTAGTGGGGTTGGCGCTTGGCGATGATCAGGTAGAGCATCCCGGCAATCCCGGCACCGATCAGCCAGGAGAACGGCGACACCAGGTGGAAACCCGGTACCAGCGCCAGGACGATGGCGATCAGCGCGGCGGGAATGAAGGCCACCACCGCGCGCAGGTTGACCCCGCGGCTGTAGTAATAGGCGCCGTTGGGGTCTTCGCTGTACAACTGCGGCACGTTGACCTGGCCTTTTCGCACCAGCCAGTAGTCGACCATGATCACGCCGTACAGCGGGCCGAGCAGGGCGCCGAGGCCGGAGAGGAAGTAGACGATCACCAGTGGGCTGTTGTAGAGGTTCCACGGCAGGATCAGCACGGCAATGGTCGCGCTGATCAGCCCGGCACGGCGGAACGTCAGGTACTTGGGCGCCAGGTTGCTGAGGACAAAGGCCGGGGCGACGAAGTTGGCCATGATATTGACCGCCACGGTGACGATCAGGAACGCCAGGCAACCCAGGACCAGGAAGAAGGTGTTGGGGATCGAGGCGATGATCTCGGTCGGGCTTTCAATGATCCGGCCGTTAATCTGGAATTGCGCGCCACAGAGCAGGACTGTGATGGCGGCGAAGACCAGGATGTTCACCGGCAGGCCCCAGAAGTTGCCGACCTTGATGGTCTTGCGGCACGGCGAAGAGCGGGCGAAGTCGCAGAAATTGAGGATCAGCGTGCCGTAGATCGCCAGCCACAACGCTCCGCCGGCAAAGATATTGCGCCACATCTCGCCACCGCTCAGCGGCTCGCGGATCGACCAGGCGATGGTCGCATTGGCCTGGAAGTACATCCAGGCGGCAAGGGCGGCGACGGTGAGCAGGATCACCGGCCCGGCAAACCCTTCGTAGCGCCGCACCATCTCCATGCCATAGGCGAGGATCGCCAGCTGCACGAGCCAGATCGAGACGAAACACACCCAACCCAGTGTCGACAGACCGAGGATCGAGTCGTGGTCGTACTCGGCGAAACCGGGATGGATGGCGGTCAGCAACACCCGAAAGACCACCGAGGCCAGGTAGGTCTGGATGCCGAACCAGGCGATGGCGATCACGGCGCGGATCAAAGCGGGAATCTGTGCCCCGTGGATGCCGAAACTGATGCGGCTGATGACCGGAAATGGCACGCCGGTTTTCTGGCCCATGTAGCCCGACAGGTTCATGAAGCAATACACCAGCGCCGCTCCGATGCCCAGGGACAGGAGAATCTGCCAGCCGCCCAGGCCCAGGGCGTAGAGGCCGATGGCAAACGAGTAGTTGGCGATGTTGTGCACATCGTTGGTCCACAACGCGAAGATGCTGTAGCGACCCCAGCGCCGGCCTTCCGCCTTCGTTGGCGCCAGGTCCTTGTTGTGCAGGCGGGGGCTGAGCACGACAGAGGATTCAAGCGATTGCCCAAAAGCTGTCTGGGTGACGTGGGAGGAGGGTAGATCCAGCGCGACATTGTTATTGGAGAGACTTGTACGCATTCCGGCAGGCTCCTGATGCTCGACGCCGCGATGACTGTGCTTGAGCCTTTGCTCGGCAATCTTCGTCGCGGGTGGCGAATATCATTGGTTACGGGGCATCTGCAGCCTGTACGGGATAGGGCGCTTCAGGCTTGCGGATCTAAGTGTTTTTATGTTTTGGCTTTATTGTATACAAAACATGTATGCACTTAAGCGAGATGCGTGCCAGTCGGGAGATATATGAAATGCGCTGCTCATTTCGTTTTGTTATGGTTTTTCTCCAAGTTATTGAAAAAATGGAAATATAAATTGACCGTTTGAACAGGTATTTATTTTTCAGCGGGATTGTTGGGTTTGGTCGACTGGGGAAGTCAGGAAAGGAGGATGTAACTTTTTGGGGCGTGGAAATTAAAAGTGCACACATTAATGGCACCTATGGTGACATTCCTGTGTACACATTTTTCGGCTCGGTCACGAATCCTGTAGGAGCAAGCTTGCTCGCGATGGTCGTCAACGATAACGCGGGGTGTCTGATACCCCGCGGCGTTCCAGGGTTCATCGCGAGCAAGCTCGCTCCTACAGGGGGATTTGCAGAGAGATCAGGCCTTGGACTTGCTGATGATATTGCCTGCATGCAATCCGCATTCTTTCTGGGTCGCTTCTTCCCACCACCAGCGGCCTTCACGCTCGTGCTGGTTCGGCAGCACGGGGCGGGTGCACGGTTCGCAGCCGATGCTGATGAAACCGCGTTCGTGCAGGCTGTTGTACGGCAGTTCGAGCATGCGGATGTAGCCCCAGATTTCCTCGCTGGTCATCTGTGCCAGCGGGTTGAACTTGTACAGGGTGCGTTCCGGGGTGGAGAACGCGGTATCGACTTCCATCACCGCCACGGCGCTGCGCGTGCCGGGGCTCTGGTCGCGGCGCTGGCCGGTGGCCCAGGCCTTCACGCCAGACAGCTTGCGACGCAGCGGCTCGATCTTGCGGATGCCGCAGCACTCGCCATGGCCGTCCTTGTAGAAACTGAACAGGCCTTTTTCCTTCACGAACGGTTCCAGCCTGGTGTAGTCCGGTGACACCAGTTCGATGTCGATCTTGTAGTGCTCGCGCACCTGATCGATGAAGCGGTAGGTCTCGGGATGCAAGCGGCCGGTGTCGAGGCTGAACACCTTGACGTTCTTGTTCAGCTTCCAGGCCATGTCCACCAGCACCACGTCTTCGGCGCCGCTGAAAGATATCCACAGCTCATCGCCAAACTCGGCAAAGGCGAGTTTGAGGATGTCCTGGGCGGATTTATTGGCATAGGTCGTGGCGAGTTCCACGACGTCGAACGTTGGGCTCATCAGGGCGGCTTCCTACAGGTCGGTGGCGCTTGGCGCTCTATATGGGGCCGATGGTAACAAAAAGCGGCACTGGCCGGGGCGTCCTCTGCGTTGCGTGGTGGGGGAGTTATCGCTAGAGTTCGGGCTCGCTCGACTCAATAAACAATACCAATGGGAGTGTCTTGTGGAAATTGCCTGTCTGGATCTTGAAGGTGTGCTGGTCCCGGAAATCTGGATCGCCTTCGCGGAAAAAACCGGGATCGAATCCCTCAGGGCCACCACCCGGGACATTCCCGACTATGACGTGCTGATGAAGCAGCGTTTGCGGATTCTGGACGAACACGGCCTGAAGCTCGCCGACATCCAGGAAGTGATCGCGACGCTCAAGCCGCTGGACGGTGCCGTCGAGTTCGTCGATTGGCTGCGCGAGCGCTTCCAGGTGGTGATTCTGTCGGATACCTTCTACGAGTTCTCCCAGCCGCTGATGCGTCAGCTGGGCTTCCCGACCTTGCTCTGCCACCGTCTGATCACTGACGACAGCGGGCGCGTTACTGACTATCAGTTGCGTCAGAAAGATCCCAAGCGTCAGTCGGTCTTGGCCTTCAAGAGCCTTTACTACCGGGTGATTGCGGCGGGTGATTCCTACAACGACACCACGATGCTGGGCGAAGCGGATGCCGGGATTCTGTTCCATGCGCCGGACAATGTGATCGCCGAATTCCCGCAGTTCCCGGCGGTGCACACGTTTGAAGAGTTGAAGCAGGAGTTCATCAAGGCTTCGAATCGGGCCTTGAGTCTGTAGTCGTCTGCTCGGACGCCTTCGCTGGCAAGCCAGCTCCTACAGGATCGTCGCAATCCTTGTAGGAGCCGGCTTGCTGGCGATGTTTTAAAGGCTTTGCAGGGTGTCGAGCAGCACCTTCACCTTGGTGATCGATTCCTGATACTCGGCCTGCCACTCGGAGTCCGCGACGATTCCGCCACCGCCCCAGCAACACACCTGCCCATCCTTGACCAGCAGGCTGCGGATGGCGATTGAGCTGTCCATCTCGCCGCGCACGTCCAGATACAGCAATGAACCGCAGTACAGTCCGCGTCGAGTGGGTTCCAGCTCGTCGATGATCTGCATCGAGCGAATTTTCGGCGCGCCGGTAATCGAGCCGCCCGGGAAGCTGCCGGCGATCAGGTCCAGCGCATCCCGATCAGCCGCCAGTTCGCCGGTCACGCTGCTCACCAGGTGATGCACATTCGGGTAGCTTTCCAGGCTGAACAACTCAGGCACGCGAACCGAGCCGGTGCGGCAGGTGCGGCCGAGGTCGTTGCGCAGCAGGTCGACAATCATCAGGTTTTCCGCGCGATCCTTGGGGCTGGCCAGCAGTTCGGCGGCGTTCGCCGCGTCTTCGCCTGGCGTGAGGCCCCGTGGGCGCGTGCCTTTGATCGGGCGGGTTTCAACCAGGCGCTCTGTGACTTTGACGAAGCGTTCCGGTGACAGGCTCAGCACCGCGCCGCCGTCGGGCAGGCTCTGGAAGCCGGAAAACGGAGTGGGGCACGCCTGTCGCAACGCGCAATACGCCGTCCATGGATCACCCTGGCAGGGCGCGCGGAAGCGTTGGGCGAAGTTGACCTGGTAGCAGTCACCGGCCTGGATGTATTGCTGGATGCGTTCGATCGCCTGGCAATACTGCTCAGCGCTCAGGTCGGCCTGCATTGGCGCCTGCAACCTGAACGGCTCGCCCACGGCAACGGCTGGCTGGCTGAACAGCTGGATCAGGCGCTGACGTTCGCTGTCGGCCAGCGTCGGGTGGAACACCAGTTGGCTGGTGGCCTGCTGGTGATCGCTAATCAGCGCCCAGTCGTACAGGCCGAACCGCGCATCCGGCAAATGCAGGTCATCCAGGGCCCGGCTCGGCAGGTTTTCCAGGTGGCGGCCGAAATCGTAGCTCAGGTAGCCGATCAGGCCACCGGCGAACGGCAGGTCATTGGGTAGTGTCGCTTCGCCCAGGCGCGTCAGATTGTCCCGCAGGCGTTGCAGGAAATCGCTGCCACGTTCGTCAGGCGCGACCGCCAGTTGTTCCAGCGGCCAGGCGCTGAGCAGGTCAAAGCGCCCGCGCTCGGCACTCGGGCGGCCGCTGTCGAGCAGCACGGCACCGGGGGCATGACGAATGGCCGCAAAGTAGTCGGCGGGATTGGCGCGATAGGGCAGCGGGTGTACGGAACAGGTCAGCATGGGCGAGGGAGATCAGCCATCGAGGCGGGGTGGCGATTGTAGTCCTCTCGGGGAATTGCTCCTAGAGGGATGTCGGGTACATGTAGGAGCGAGCTTGCTCGCGATGAACCTGAGAGCAACGCGTACATCCAGGAAGCACGCGTTATCGTTGACGTCCATCGCGAGCAAGCTCGCTCCTACAAGGAGGAACTCAGCCCTCGACCGGCGGAATATGCCCAAACATCTCCTGCACGAACGCTACCCGCTCTTCGACGGTTTCGGTCACACCCCGGGCCTTCAACTCTTCCAGCCGCGCCTCGACCGCGTGGGTGCGCAACGTCAGGCCGCAATCATTGGCAATCTGGATGTTCAGCCCCGGCCGGGCGTTGAGCTCGAGGATCAGCGGGCCTTTCTCCTGGTCCAGCACCATGTCGACACCGATGTAACCCAGCCCGCACAGCTCATAGCAGCCTGCGGCGAGTTTCATGAAGCCGTCCCAGTAGGGCAGTTGCACGCCGTCAACCGCGTTGGTGGTGTCCGGGTGCTTGGCGATGATGTTGTTCAGCCAGGTGCCGCGCAGGGTCAGGCCGGTGGCCAGGTCGACACCGACGCCGATGGCGCCCTGGTGCAGGTTGGCCTTGCCGCCCGACTGGCGGGTGGGCAAGCGCAGCATGGCCATCACCGGGTAGCCCATCAGCACGATGATGCGGATGTCCGGCACGCCTTCATAGCTGATGCTCTTGAAGATCTGGTCCGGAATCACCCGGTATTCGATCAGTGCCCGGTCGCGATGCCCGCCAAGGGAGTACAGCCCGGTCAGGATGCTCGAGACATGGTGCTCGATCTCTTCGTGGCTGATGATCTTGCCGGACACCGTGCGATAACGGCCCTCGAAGCGGTCGGCGATGACGATGATGCCGTCGCCGCCCGCGCCCTGGGCCGGCTTGATCACGAAATCGTTGCGCCCGTCGATGATCTCGTCGAGCTTGTCGATTTCCTTCTCGGTGGAGATCACCCCGTACAGCTGCGGCACGTGGATGCCGGCGGCAATCGCCCGTTCCTTGGTGATGATCTTGTCATCGACGATCGGGTACAGGCTGCGCTTGTTGTACTTGAGCACGTAGTCCGCGTTACGCCGGTTGATGCCCATGATGCCCCGGGCTTCCAGGGCTTTCCAGGTCTTCCAGAAGCCGAACATCAGGCGTCAGCCTTCTTCAGGAAGGCCTTGAAGCGCACCAGCTCGGTCAGGCGGTAGCCGCGATAGCGACCCATGGCCAGCATGAAGCCCACCAGGATCAGCAGGATCGCCGGGAAGGTGAATACGAAGTACACCAGTTCCGGCACGCTCATGATCAGGTGCGCCAGGGAGGCCGCGAACAGGGTGCCGATCGCCACTTTCATGGCATGGCTGGCGCCGCGTTCTTCCCAGGTGATCGACAGGCGTTCGATGGTCATGGTCAGGATCACCATCGGGAACAACGCCACCGACAGTCCGCGCTCCAGGCCGAGCTTGTGGCTGAACAGGCTGATGGCCGCGATCAACACCACCACGAACGTCAGTACCACCGACAGCCTCGGCAGCATTTGCAGCTTCAGGTGTTCAAGGTAGGAGCGCAGCGACAGCCCCAGCGCCGTGATGATGGTAAACAGCACGATGCCGAAGCCGAGCTGGGTTTCGCGGAAGGCCAGGGCGATCAGTACCGGGGTAAAGGTGCCGAGGGTCTGCAGGCCGATCAGGTTGCGCAGGATCAGGATCACCAGCACGCCGATCGGGATCATCACCATGATCATGAAGGTCTGCTGGGTTTGCAGCGGCAGGCCGTACAGCGAGTATTCGAGGAAGTTGGCGTCGGTATTTTCGTCGGTCAGCTTGGCCAGGCGAATGGCGTTCATTTCGCTGTTGTTCATGCTGAAGGTCACAGTGGCCTTCTTGCCGCCGTCGACGGTGATCAGGTTTTCGTCGCCGGTCCACCACAGCAGGCGGTCGGTCGGCAGGCCCTGTTCGCCGGTTTCCGGGTTGAAGTACAGCCAGTCGGTGCCGTTGAAGCTGCGCAGCCAGAGTTCCGGGGTTTGCGGCTGGTCGGCCACTAGGCGAATGGTGTGGACCTTTTCCACCGGCACGTGGGCGATGGACAGCAGCAGTTCGACGATCTTCGCCTTGTGCGCCGGCGTCGGGTCGCCGGCCAGGAGCATCTTGGCATTGTCGTCGTTGCTGTTGTTGACCCGCTTGATCGCTTCGCTGATGAAGGTCTCGACGTCGGCCGAGTGCTGGCGAATCGGCGCCAGCAGCGCTTCGGCGGCGAGTTTCTCAGGGCCCTCCAGGGCAATGCTGTCGCGGAAGGTCGGCCCCTTGATCTTGGCTTTTTCGGCGGTGTAGCGCTTGGTCAGCACCAGGCGGTAATAAAGGGTCTGGTTGCCTTTGGCCCGGCGCGCCGACCAGGTGACCTTGCGGTTGCCGTCGACCCGGTTCACGGCCACGCCGTAGTTATTGGAGATGAAGCTTTCGTTGAGGCTCACGTAATCGCGGCTCAGCGGCGGCACGAACATCTGGATCTTGACCGGGTCCTTGGCACTGGCGACGAACTCGACCTTGGCGTCGATGTTCCACAAGTCGTCGGTGGCGTCTTCGGTCACGGGAATGCCGAGTACGAAAATCTGGTAGGCCGTGACTGAAATGCCCAACACCACCAGGATGGCGATCAGCATTTTCAGATGAAGGGTAAGAGAGCGCATTTGAATTACTCGGCGGTATGAGCGTCGGTGGCGCAGGCGGGTTTGCCGGCAGCGTATTTAAGACTGGGGTCGACCAGCGCATCGAAGCGTTTGAGCGCTTCGGAGCCGATTAGGAGCGGGTATTGGAACGCGCTTCGGTCGGTCAGGTTCACTTCTATGCTGCGTAAAGCTGAACCCATGCAGATATCCAGCTCGATCACCGGACGGGCGGTGTACTTCTTGCCCTCTTCCGGATCGTAGTCACCAGCCCGGCGCTTGATCTTGCTGACACGGGCCAGCGGTCGTTCGATCGGGTGCGAATGGGCGGCGTCGATGGCCAGGTAGAAACGTACCCAGGACTCGCCATTGCGTTTGAAACGCTTGATGTCGCGGGCACTCAGGGACGCGGTTTTCGCGCCGGTATCGAGTTTGGCAGCCACTTCCAGGTCGATACCGCCCAAGGATGCGTATTCGTTGAGGCCATAGACGGTCTTTTCCCCCGCCACGGCCAAACCTGGCAGGCAAAGACAATAAAGGAGTGTGGAGAAGGGCTTGAGTCTCATAAATCCTGGTGCGCAGCGGTGCGTATTTCGGTTCAAGGCCCTGGCATCACTGCGCAAGCTCCCTCGTAGGCCTATCAGCTACTTATGACAAGCCGTGCAGATGTGACAGACAAATGCGGGCGGCATTCTAGCACGGTGGGTTTATGGCGCCACCGGTGGGGGGCGGCTATAAACAGAGGGCCCTGCTTGGTTATGGTGCAGTCGGTTATTAGACGATTGTCGACAATATCGAATTATCCTTTGACTGGCGCGCCTGTTTTGGTTAGTTTTTGCGGCACTGGCTTTCAAGGTGTCGACAATATGTTGGATCAACTGGATCCCCCGCTCATCGTTCAGGACGACTCGGAAACGCTTTCCGAGAACGTCTTCCGGCGTATTCAGGCGGCCATCGTCAAGGGCGATATTGCCCCCGGCAGCAAAATCTCCGAGCCGGAGCTGGCCCGGACCTACGGCATCAGCCGCGGCCCGCTACGCGAGGCCATCCACCGTCTGGAAGGCCAGCGCCTGCTGGTGCGCGTGCCGCACGTCGGGGCGCGGGTGGTGTCGCTCGATCATGCCGAGTTGATCGAGCTCTACGAAATCCGCGAATCCCTTGAAGGCATGGCCTGTCGTCTGGCCGCCGAGCGCATGAGCGTCGAAGAAATCGACGAACTGCGTCGCGTCCTCGAAACCCACGAGCGCGACGAGGCCTTCCAGGCCGGTCGCGGCTATTACCAGCAGGAAGGCGATTTCGACTTCCACTACCGGATTATCCAGGGCAGCGGTAACCGCACCCTGACGCAAATGCTCTGCGGCGAGCTGTATCAACTGGTGCGCATGTACCGCATGAAGTTTTCCAGCACGCCCAATCGCCCACACCAGGCGTTCGCCGAGCACCACCGAATTCTCGATGCCATCGCCGACCGTGACGGTGAACTGGCCGAGTTGTTGATGCGCCGTCACATCGGCGCCTCCAAACGCAACATCGCCCGTCATTACCAGGACGGCGCCAACCCGACAGCCAAACGAGGTGAGTCATGAGTTTGAACAAGAGCACTCCAGGCCAGCGTTTCCGCGATGCGGTCGCCAGCGAGCATCCACTGCAAGTGGTCGGCGCGATCAACGCCAACCACGCGCTGCTGGCCAAGCGCGCCGGTTTCAAGGCGATCTACCTGTCCGGTGGCGGGGTGGCTGCTGGCTCCCTCGGCCTGCCGGACCTGGGCATCACCGGCCTGGATGACGTGCTGACCGACGTGCGCCGTATCACCGACGTTTGCGACCTGCCGCTGCTGGTGGACGTGGACACCGGTTTCGGTTCCTCGGCCTTCAACGTGGCCCGTACCGTGAAGTCGATGATCAAGTTCGGCGCGGCGGCGATTCACATCGAAGACCAGGTTGGCGCCAAGCGTTGCGGTCACCGTCCTAATAAAGAGATCGTGACCCAGCAGGAAATGGTCGATCGCATCAAGGCGGCGGTCGATGCCCGTACCGATGACAGCTTCGTGATCATGGCCCGTACCGACGCCCTGGCGGTGGAAGGCCTGGAATCTGCTCTGGATCGCGCCGCTGCGTGCATCGAAGCTGGCGCCGACATGATTTTCCCGGAAGCCATCACCGAACTGGACATGTACAAGTTGTTCGCCAACCGTGTGAAAGCGCCGATCCTGGCCAACATCACTGAATTCGGCGCGACGCCGCTGTACACCACCGAGCAGCTTGCTGGAGCGGATGTATCGCTGGTGCTGTACCCGCTGTCGGCCTTCCGCGCCATGAACAAGGCCGCGGAAAACGTCTACACCGCGCTACGCCGCGATGGCACGCAGGCGAATGTCATCGACACCATGCAGACCCGCATGGAGCTTTACGATCGCATCGACTACCACACCTTCGAGCAGAAGCTCGATGCGTTGTTTGCTGCGAAGAAATGAAGATCAAAAGATCGCTTTCCCCTGTAGGAGCTGTCGAGTGAAACGAGGCTGCGATCTTTTCGGCAACACCCAAAAGACCTGATGAATCACAATTTGCCGATTCCCTGACAAATTCAAAAATATTGGAGGCAGAAATGGCCGAAGCAAAAGTACTCAGTGGCGCCGGGCTCCGTGGCCAGGTTGCCGGGCAAACCGCACTGTCCACCGTGGGCCAGTCGGGTGCCGGTCTGACCTATCGTGGTTATGACGTTCGTGAACTGGCGGCTGACGCACAGTTCGAAGAAGTCGCCTACCTGCTGCTGTACGGCGAACTGCCGAGCAAGGCGCAACTGAACGCCTACATCACCAAGCTGAGCAAGCTGCGTGACCTGCCGCAAGCGCTGAAAGAAGTGCTGGAACGCATCCCCGCCGACGCCCACCCGATGGACGTGATGCGCACAGGCTGCTCGTTCCTGGGCAACCTGGAGCCGGAGAACGACTTCTCCGAGCAGCACGACAAGACTGACCGCCTGCTGGCTGCTTTCCCGGCGATCATGACCTACTGGTACCGCTTCAGCCACGAAGGCAAGCGCATCGAATGCGTGAGCGACGAGCAGTCCATCGGCGGCCACTTCCTGCACCTGCTGCACGGCAAGAAGCCGAGCGAGCTGCACGTCAAGGTGATGAACGTTTCGCTGATCCTCTACGCGGAGCACGAATTCAACGCCTCGACCTTCACTGCCCGTGTTTGCGCGTCGACCCTGTCTGACTTGTACTCGTGCATCACCGCGGCCATCGGCTCGCTGCGTGGCCCGTTGCACGGCGGCGCCAACGAAGCGGCGATGGAAATGATCGAGCGCTTCTCGTCGCCGGAAGACGCGATCAAGGGCACCCTCGGCATGCTCGAGCGCAAGGACAAGATCATGGGCTTCGGTCACGCGATCTATAAGGACAACGATCCGCGTAACGAAGTGATCAAGGCCTGGTCGAAAAAACTTGCCGACGAAGTGGGGGACACGGTGTTGTTCCCGGTTTCCGAAGCCATCGACAAGACCATGTGGGAGCAGAAGAAGCTGTTCCCGAACGCCGACTTCTACCATGCCTCGGCGTACCACTTCATGGGCATCCCGACCAAGTTGTTCACACCGATCTTCGTCTGCTCGCGCCTGACCGGCTGGGCGGCCCACGTGTACGAACAACGTGCCAACAACCGCATCATCCGCCCGAGCGCCGAGTACACCGGCGTCGAACAGCGCAAGTTCGTGCCAATCGAACAACGCTGAATGGTGGGAATGCCTGCCCAGGTCACTGAATGAACCGGTGACCCTGTAGGAGCTGGCTTGCCAGCGAAGGCGGTTTGTCATTCAACATTGTTGTTGCTGACCCACCGCATTCGCCGGCAAGCCGGCTCCTACAGAGGTCTGTGTTCAATTCGGGAGCTGTGCCAGGCCCCACCCTTTGTAACTACCGTGACCCGAGTCCTGACGATGAACACTGAATTCCGTAAAACGCTGCCCGGCAGCCACCTGGATTACTTCGACGTCCGCGCGGCGGTCGAGGCCATCCAGCCCGGCGCCTATGACACCCTGCCGTACACCTCCCGCGTGCTGGCGGAAAACCTGGTGCGTCGCTGCGACCCGGCCACGCTGACCGAATCCCTCAAGCAATTCATCGAACGCAAGCGCGATCTCGACTTCCCGTGGTTCCCGGCCCGTGTGGTGTGCCACGACATTCTCGGCCAGACCGCACTGGTCGACCTCGCCGGCCTGCGTGACGCCATCGCCCTGCAAGGCGGCGATCCAGCGCAAGTGAACCCGGTGGTACCGACGCAACTGATCGTCGACCACTCCCTGGCCGTCGAGCGCGGTGGTTTCGATCCGGAGGCGTTCGAGAAGAACCGCGCCATCGAAGACCGTCGCAACGAAGACCGTTTCCACTTCATCAACTGGACCAAGAAGGCGTTCAAGAACGTCGACGTGATCCCGCCAGGCAACGGCATCATGCACCAGATCAACCTGGAGAAAATGTCTCCGGTGATCCAGGTACGTGACGGCGTAGCCTTCCCTGACACCTGCGTCGGCACCGACAGCCACACCCCGCACGTCGATGCGCTGGGCGTGATCGCCATCGGCGTTGGCGGCCTGGAAGCCGAAAGCGTGATGCTCGGCCGCGCCTCCTGGATGCGCCTGCCGGAAAGCGTTGGCGTTGAACTGACTGGCAAGCTGCAACCGGGCATCACCGCCACCGACATGGTGCTGGCGCTGACCGAGTTCCTGCGCAAGCAGAAAGTCGTGGGTGCATGGCTGGAGTTCTTCGGTGAAGGCGCCGCGGCGCTGACCCTGGGCGACCGCGCAACCATCTCCAACATGGCTCCGGAATACGGCGCCACCGCGGCGATGTTCTACATCGACCAGCAGACCATCGACTACCTCAAGCTCACCGGTCGTGAAGACGAGCAGGTGCAGTTGGTCGAGAACTACGCCAAGACCACCGGCCTGTGGGCTGACAGCCTCAAAGGCGCGCAATACGAGCGCGGCCTGACCTTTGACCTGTCTTCGGTAGTGCGCAACATGGCCGGCCCGAGCAACCCGCACGCCCGTGTCGCGGTATCGGACCTGGCTGCCAAAGGCATCTCCGGTCAGTGGGACGATGTGCCGGGCCAAATGCCGGACGGCGCGGTGATCATCGCCGCCATCACCAGCTGCACCAACACTAGCAACCCGCGCAACGTGATCGCCGCCGGCCTGCTGGCACGCAACGCCAACAAGCTCGGCCTGACCCGCAAGCCTTGGGTCAAGTCGTCCCTGGCACCGGGCTCGAAAACCGTCGCCCTGTACCTCGACGAAGCCGGCCTGACCGATGAGCTGGAACAGCTCGGTTTCGGCGTCGTGGCCTTCGCTTGCACCACCTGCAACGGCATGTCCGGCGCGCTTGACCCAGTGATCCAGCAAGAGATCATCGACCGTGACCTGTACGCCACGGCTGTGTTGTCCGGCAACCGTAACTTCGACGGCCGGATCCACCCGTACGCCAAGCAGGCTTTCCTCGCTTCGCCGCCGCTGGTCGTCGCTTACGCGATCGCCGGTACCATCCGTTTCGATATCGAGAAGGATGTGCTGGGCGTCGTCGACGGCAAGGAAATCCGCCTGAAAGACATCTGGCCGAGCGACGAAGAAATCGACGCCGTAGTGAAAGCCTCGGTGAAGCCGGAGCAGTTCCGCCAGGTCTACATCCCGATGTTCGCCATTCACGAAGACACCGGCCCGAAAGTCGCGCCGCTGTACGACTGGCGCGAGATGAGCACCTACATCCGCCGTCCGCCGTACTGGGAAGGCGCACTGGCCGGCGCACGTCCGCTCAAGGGCATGCGCCCGCTGGCGGTACTGCCGGACAACATCACCACCGACCACCTGTCGCCATCCAACGCGATCATGCTCGACAGCGCCGCCGGCGAATACCTGGCAAAAATGGGCCTGCCGGAGGAGGACTTCAACTCCTACGCGACTCATAGGGGCGACCATTTGACTGCGCAGCGCGCAACCTTCGCCAACCCGAAACTGTTCAACGAAATGGTTCTGGAAAACGGCAAGGTCAAGCAGGGCTCCCTCGCTCGCGTCGAGCCGGAAGGCAAAGTGATGCGCATGTGGGAAGCCATCGAGACCTACATGGATCGCAAGCAGCCGCTGATCATCATCGCCGGCGCCGACTACGGTCAGGGTTCGTCCCGCGACTGGGCAGCGAAGGGCGTACGTCTGGCCGGTGTCGAAGCGATTGCCGCCGAAGGTTTCGAGCGTATCCACCGCACCAACCTGGTGGGCATGGGCGTGTTGCCGCTGGAGTTCAAGCCGGGCACCAACCGTCACACCCTGGCCATCGACGGCAGCGAAACCTACGACGTGATCGGCGACCGCACCCCGCGTGCCGAGCTGACGCTGGTGATCCATCGCAAGAACGGCGAGCGCGTCGATGTGCCGGTGACCTGCCGCCTCGACACCGCTGAAGAAGTGTCGATCTACGAGGCTGGCGGCGTGTTGCAACGCTTCGCCCAGGACTTCCTCGAGGAATCGGCGGTAGCCGTCTAACACACGCAGCACAGACACGGGACCTTGAGTCCCGTGTCTGCTTTCAGATCAGGAGTAACGAGCACCATGGCTCACGCAGCTCAGATTAAAATTCCAGCCACCTACATGCGTGGCGGCACCAGCAAAGGCGTGTTCTTCAGCCTGAAGGACTTGCCCGAGGCCGCACAGGTTCCAGGCCCGGCCCGCGATGCCTTGTTGCTGCGCGTGATCGGCAGCCCCGATCCGTACGACAAGCAGATCGACGGCATGGGCGGCGCGACGTCCAGCACCAGCAAGACCGTGATCCTGTCGAAAAGCATCAAGGCCGATCACGACGTCGATTACCTGTTCGGTCAGGTGTCGATCGACAAGCCGTTCGTCGACTGGAGCGGCAACTGCGGCAACCTGACCGCGGCGGTCGGTTCGTTCGCCATCAGCAACGGCTTGGTGGACGCCAGCCGCATCCCGCACAACGGCATTGCCGTGGTGCGTGTGTGGCAGGCCAACATCGGCAAGACCATCATCGCCCACGTGCCGATCACCAACGGCGAAGTGCAGGAAACCGGCGATTTCGAACTCGACGGCGTGACCTTTCCGGCGGCGGAAGTGCAGGTCGAATTCCTCGACCCGGCAGCGGAAGAAGAGGGCGGTGGCGGTTCGATGTTCCCTACCGGCAACCTGGTCGATGACCTGGAAGTGCCGGGCGTCGGGACCTTCAAGGCAACCATGATCAACGCCGGTATCCCGACCATCTTCGTCAATGCCGAAGACATCGGCTACAAGGGCACCGAATTGCAAGGCGCGATCAACGGCGATCCGAAAGCGTTGCTGATGTTCGAAACCATCCGTGCCTACGGGGCACTGCGCATGGGCCTGATATCCAACGTCGACGAAGCAGCCAAGCGCCAGCACACGCCGAAAGTGGCATTCGTGGCCAAGCCGGCGGAGTACGTGTCGTCCAGCGGCAAGACGGTTGCGGCGGGGGATGTCGACCTGCTGGTACGCGCACTGTCCATGGGCAAGCTGCACCACGCGATGATGGGCACGGCGGCAGTGGCGATCGGCACGGCAGCAGCGATTTCCGGCACCCTGGTCAACCTCGCGGCGGGCGGCGTCGAACGCAACGCGGTGCGCTTCGGTCATCCGTCGGGCACCTTGCGCGTCGGCGCCGAAGCCAGCCAGGTCAACGGCGAATGGACCGTGAACAAGGCCATCATGAGCCGCAGTGCACGGGTGTTGATGGAAGGTTACGTCCGCGTGCCGGGCGATTCGTTCTAACGACGCACCCCCTGTAGGAGCTGGCTTGCCAGCGAAGAGGCCGTCATATTCAACATCATTGTTATCTGTGACACCGCTTTCGCTGGCAAGCCAGCTCCTACAAGGTGAATCGAACATGAGCGCCAACGTTGACCTCAACAACCGCCCCGACTACGACCAGGTCCTGCAGGACATTGCCGATTACGTACTGAACTACAAGATCGACTCCCTGGAAGCCCTCGACACTGCCCGCAACTGCCTGATGGACACCCTCGGCTGCGGCCTGCTGGCCTTGCGTTTTCCCGAGTGCACCAAGCACCTGGGGCCTATGGTCGAAGGCACCGTCGTGCCGTTCGGCGCCCGCGTGCCTGGCACCAGTTACCGACTCGACCCGGTCAAGGCAGCGTGGGACATCGGCTGCATCGTGCGTTGGCTCGACTACAACGACACCTGGCTCGCCGCCGAATGGGGTCATCCGTCGGATAACCTCGGTGGCATCCTCGCCGTGGCTGACCACCTGTCGCAAAAGCGCCTGGCCAATGGCGAAGCGCCGCTGACCGTGCGCACGGTGCTTGAAGCGATGATCATGGCCCATGAGATCCAGGGCGTGATCGCGTTGGAAAACTCGTTCAACCGTGTCGGCCTCGATCACGTCATTCTGGTGAAAGTCGCTTCCACCGCCGTCACCGCCAAGCTCATGGGTGCCAACCGCGAGCAGTTGCTCTCGGCGTTGTCCCATGCGTTCGCTGACGGCCAGGCATTGCGAACCTATCGCCATGCACCAAATGCCGGCTCGCGAAAATCCTGGGCGGCGGGGGATGCCTCCAGCCGAGGTGTGCGCCTGGCGGACATCGCCCTGCGTGGCGAGATGGGCATTCCAGGCGTGTTGAGTGCCAAACAATGGGGTTTTTACGACGTGCTGTTCAGTCACACCAACAACGACCTGGCGCTCAAGCCGCAAGACCAGCGTGGTTTCAGCTTCTCGCGGCCATACGGCAGTCATGTGATGGAAAACGTGCTGTTCAAGATCAGTTTTCCCGCCGAGTTCCACGCACAGACGGCCTGTGAGGCTGCGGTGACCCTGCACCCGCTAGTGCGCAATCGCCTGCATGAAATCGACCGGATCGTCATCACCACCCAACAATCGGCGATCCGCATCATTTCCAAGGTCGGCCCGCTGGCCAATGCCGCTGACCGCGATCACTGCATCCAGTACATGACCGCGGTGCCACTGGCGTTCGGCAACCTGGTCGCCGAGTACTACGAAGATGATTTTCACAAGGCGCATCCGATCATCGATGTGCTGCGCGACAAGATGGTCATTGTCGAAGATCCGCGCTTCACCCGCGAATACCTGGAGGCCGACAAGCGCTCGATCGCCAATGCCGTCCAGGTGTTTTTCAAGGATGGGTCCAGCACCGAGAACGTGGTGGTGGAGTATCCGATCGGTCATCGTCGGCGGCGTGCCGAGGGCATTCCATTGTTGGAGGACAAGTTCAGGGCGAACCTGCTGACGCGATTCACCGGGCAGCGCAGTAAGGAGATTTTTGATCTGTGCAAGGATCAGCAGAGGCTTGAGGCGACACCGGTTAACCGGTTTGTAGACTTGTTTGTTATCTAGGAGACCGCGTCATCGTTCAATCGCCAGCAGGCTGGCTCCCACAATTGATCTGTGTTCACCGCAGATCAACTGTGGGAGCCAGCCTGCTGGCGATGAGGCCAGAACAGGCAAAAGAGAACTACTTGAAGCGCCGCTCCACACCTTTCTCCACAAGAATCTTCGCGGAGATCTCTTCCACGGAAAAATGCGTGGAGTTGATGTTCGGAATGTTCTCGCGGCGGAACAGGTTTTCCACCTCGCGCACTTCGAATTCGCACTGGGCGTAGCTCGAATAGCGGCTGTTGGGCTTGCGCTCGTTGCGGATCGCGGTGAGGCGGTCCGGGTCGATGGTCAGGCCAAACAGCTTGTGCTGGTGGGCACGCAGGGCGCTGGGCAGTTGCAGGCGCTCCATGTCGTCTTCGGTCAGCGGGTAGTTGGCCGCGCGGATGCCGAATTGCATGGCCATGTACAGGCAGGTCGGGGTCTTGCCGCAGCGCGATACGCCGACCAGGATCAGGTCGGCCTTGTCGTAATAATGCGTGCGGGCACCGTCGTCGTTGTCGAGGGCGAAGTTCACCGCCTCGATACGCTCCATGTAATTGGTGTTGGCACCGATAGAGTGGGATTTGCCCACGGTATAGGAAGAATGCTCGGTCAGTTCCTGTTCAAGGGGCGCCAGGAAGGTCGAGAAAATGTCGATCATGAAACCATTGGAAGTCGCGAGGATCTCACGAATGTCCTGATTGACGATGGTATCGAAGATAATCGGACGGAAGCCGTCGGTTTCGGCGGCTTTGTTGATTTGTTGTACCATGGCCCGCGCTTTGTCCACGTTGTCGATGTACGGCCGCGTGACTTTGCTGAAGGTAATGTTTTCGAACTGCGCCAAAAGGCTTTGGCCGAGGGTTTCGGCGGTAATGCCCGTGCCATCGGAGATAAAGAAAGCAGATCGTTTCATTTGCACCTTGGGCCTTAAGCTAGTGACGAATCTTGGATATGATAGGCGCGATTTGCCGGCCGCCAATGGCCCGCATTCTCACTTATTTTCCAGGTCCAGGCCATACAACTGGCAAACGCTCCCTTGAGCCGCCGGTTTCTGAGCTTTTCCAACACAGTTAGTGGAGAGATCACCTTGGTAGAGTACGTAGTTTCCCTCGACAAGCTCGGCAAAGACGACGTTGAGCACGTGGGGGGCAAGAACGCATCCCTGGGCGAGATGATCAGCAATCTTGCGGGTGCCGGTGTATCGGTGCCCGGTGGCTTCGCCACGACCGCTCAGGCTTATCGTGATTTCCTCGAACTGAGCGGCCTGAACGATCAGATCCATGCCGCCCTCGACGCCCTGGACGTCGACGATGTCAATGCCTTGGCCAAGACCGGTGCCCAGATCCGCCAATGGATCATGGAAGCCGAGTTCCCGGAAAAACTGAATGCCGAAATCCGCACCGCGTTCGCCACGCTGTCCGCCGGCAACCCTGACATGGCCGTGGCCGTGCGCTCTTCCGCTACCGCCGAAGACCTGCCGGATGCTTCCTTCGCCGGCCAGCAGGAAACCTTCCTGAACATCCGTGGCGTCGAAAACGTCATTCGCGCCGCCAAAGAGGTGTTCGCTTCCCTGTTCAACGACCGCGCCATTTCCTACCGCGTGCACCAGGGCTTCGACCACAAGCTGGTCGCCCTGTCGGCCGGTGTGCAGCGCATGGTCCGCTCCGAAACCGGCACTGCCGGCGTGATGTTCACCCTCGACACCGAGTCGGGTTTCCGTGACGTGGTGTTCATTACCGGCGCCTACGGCCTGGGTGAAACCGTCGTACAAGGCGCGGTGAACCCGGATGAGTTCTACGTCCACAAAGGCACGCTGGCCGCCGGTCGCCCTGCGATCCTGCGCCGCAACCTGGGCAGCAAAGCCATCAAGATGATCTACGGCGACGAAGCCAAGGCCGGTCGTTCGGTCAAGACCGTCGACGTCGACAAGGCCGAACGCGCGCGTTTCTGCCTGACCGATGCCGAAGTCAGCGAGTTGGCCAAGCAGGCGATGATCATCGAGAAGCACTACAAGTGCCCGATGGACATCGAATGGGCCAAGGACGGTGACGACGGCAAGCTGTACATCGTGCAGGCCCGTCCGGAAACCGTGAAGAGCCGCACCCAGGCCAACGTCATGGAACGTTACCTGTTGAAAGAGACCGGCACCGTGCTGGTCGAAGGCCGTGCCATTGGCCAGCGCATCGGCGCCGGCAAGGTCCGCATCATCAAGGACGTGTCCGAGATGGACAAGGTCCAGCCAGGCGACGTACTGGTGTCCGACATGACCGACCCCGACTGGGAACCGGTCATGAAGCGCGCCAGCGCCATCGTCACCAACCGTGGCGGCCGTACCTGCCACGCGGCGATCATCGCCCGTGAGCTGGGCATCCCGGCCGTGGTCGGTTGCGGCAACGCCACCCAGCTGTTGAAAGACGGCCAGGGCGTGACCGTTTCCTGCGCTGAAGGCGACACCGGTTTCATCTTCGAAGGCGAACTGGGCTTCGACATCAAGAAGAACTCCGTGGACGCCATGCCGGACCTGCCGTTCAAGATCATGATGAACGTCGGCAACCCGGACCGCGCCTTCGACTTCGCCCAGCTGCCGAACGCCGGTGTGGGCCTGGCCCGCCTGGAATTCATCATCAACCGCATGATTGGTGTGCACCCCAAAGCGCTGTTGAACTACGACGGTCTGCCGCAGGACATCAAGGAAAGCGTCGACAAGCGCATCGCCGGTTACAACGATCCGGTCGACTTCTACGTCGACAAGCTGGTCGAAGGCATCAGCACCCTGGCTGCAGCGTTCACGCCGAAAAAGGTCATCGTGCGCCTGTCGGACTTCAAGTCCAACGAATACGCCAACCTGATCGGCGGCAAGCTCTACGAGCCGGAAGAAGAAAACCCGATGCTGGGCTTCCGCGGCGCTTCGCGTTACATCAGCGAATCGTTCCGTGACTGCTTCGAACTCGAGTGCCGTGCCCTCAAGCGCGTGCGCAACGAGATGGGCCTGACCAACGTCGAAATCATGGTGCCGTTCGTCCGTACCCTGGGCGAAGCCAGCCAGGTGATCGATCTGCTGGCCGAAAACGGCCTGGCCCGTGGCGACAACGGTCTGCGCATCATCATGATGTGCGAACTGCCGTCCAACGCGATCCTGGCGGAAGAGTTCCTCGAGTTCTTCGACGGCTTCTCTATCGGCTCCAACGACCTGACCCAGCTGACACTGGGCCTGGACCGTGACTCCGGGATCATCGCGCACCTGTTCGACGAGCGTAACCCGGCGGTGAAGAAGCTGCTGGCCAACGCCATTGCCGCCTGCAACAAGGCTGGCAAGTACATCGGCATCTGCGGCCAGGGTCCTTCGGACCACCCGGACCTGGCCAAGTGGCTGATGGAGCAGGGCATCGAAAGCGTTTCGTTGAACCCCGATTCCGTTCTGGAAACCTGGTTCTTCCTGGCTGAGGGTCAGGCGCAGGCCTGATCCGGTGTGAACGGGCCGCTCTCTCTCTGTAGGAGCGAGCTCGCTCGCGATGGACGTCAACGATGACGCGTTTATCCTGGATAAACGTGGTGTCCTGAAGTTCTTCGCGAGCAAGCTCGCTCCTACAGAGGGGGGCGGTCTGTTTTGAGATTTCAAGTAGGGCGGGCTCCTCCGGATGCCGCCCTTTTTTGTGCAAGAGATTATGCAAAGCAGCAGCAACCTGTTTCCTGTCGCCCTGATCAGCGCCGAGCGGCGCGGCGATCTGAGCGAAGATGTCTACCGGCTGAAACCCGGTAATAGCCCCGACGGCACCGTAGAGCTGGCGGTGACGCGCCTCGGCATGGCTGATGAGCCGGCATCCCGTGGCGTGCCGGTGATCCTTTTACACGGCAGTTTTTCCAATCGACGTTTCTGGTTCTCCCCCAAGGGGCTGGGCCTGGGTGCCTATCTGACGCGCCTGGGGTTCGATGTCTGGATCGCGGAAATGCGCGGTCACGGGCTGTCCCAGCGCAACCAGAACTATCGCAAGAACCGTGTTGCCGACTACGCGCGATACGATCTGCCCGCCATTGGCGCCTTCGTGCGCGAGCAGAGCGGCCAGGTCCCGCACTGGATCGGCCATTCGCTGGGTGGCATTACCCTGGCGGCCGCACTGGGGGGTGAATACATTGGCGAACCCGTGGTCGCTTCCGCGGCGTTTTTTGGCACGCAAGTCAGCCGCACCTACTGGCCGCTGAAGATTCCACCGGTGGAATGGAGCGGTCGTTTCATCCTCAAGCGCTTTGCCCAGCTGTCCGGTTCACGGCTCAAGCGTGGCCCGGAGGACGAGCCGATCGGCCTGGCCCTGGAAAGCATGCGCTGGTACGGTCTGTTCGGGCGCTTTGGCGACGCCGACAAGGACTGGTGGGCGGGGCTGGCCGAGGTCAAGGTGCCAGTGCTGGCGGTGAGCGCCGCAGGCGATCATCAGGACCCGGCCTGGGCGTGTCGCAAGTTGTTTGATCAGCTGGGTTCCGAGCACAAGCAATTTATCAACCTGGGACGCGAGCAGGGTTTTGCCGATAATTTCGGTCATGTGGAAATGTTGGTCAGCAAGGCCGCCCAGGCTGAAGTCTGGCCCCTGGTAGCGCGCTGGTTGACGGATCAGCACAGGCCATTGCTCGGTGATCAAGCGGATTTGGCCGCGGCGATCTAAGCTGGACGCTCTATCAAGGGCATTTCGCTCTGGTCGGCATGCGGCTAAGATATGACGCATTGAGCTGTTCCGGTCATTTTCGGTGACTGAATCAGTAGTGATGTTCGTGCTTTCTTCCTCTTTACAGGAGTTTCTCGATGAACCATTACCTCACGCCTGACCTGTGCGACGCCTACCCGGAGCTGGTGCAGGTGCTGGAACCGATGTTCAGCAATTTCGGTGGCCGGGATTCCTTCGGCGGCGAGATCGTGACCATCAAGTGCTTCGAAGACAACTCGCTGGTCAAGGAACAAGCCGAACTCAAGGGTAATGGCAAGGTGCTGGTAGTCGATGGTGGTGGCTCCCTGCGCCGTGCATTGCTGGGCGACATGATCGCCGAGAAAGCCGCGAAAAACGGCTGGGAAGGGCTGGTGATCTACGGTTGCATCCGCGATGTCGACGTCATCGCGCAAACCGACCTGGGGGTCCAGGCATTGGCCAGCCACCCGATGAAGACCGACAAGCGCGGCATTGGCGACCTGAACGTTGCCGTGACCTTCGCCGGCGTGACCTTCCATCCTGGCCACTACATCTATGCGGACAACAACGGCGTGATCGTCTCGCCCAGCCCGCTGAAGATGCCTGAGTAATTTTTTGAGCCAAGGAATGCGGATGTTCGAGGAAGAAAACGCGCAATGGGGGCTGGTACATGCCCTGGTGCTGGACGGTAAAGGCGGTGCGCGTTCGATAGCCCGGACAGAACTCGACGAATTGCAGCTGCAGGCTCACGAAAGCCTGTGGCTGCACTGGGATCGCAGTCACCCGCAGACCCAGACCTGGCTGCGCAAGTCCAGTGGCCTGAGTGAGTTCAGCTGCGACCTCTTGCTGGAAGAAAACACCCGCCCGCGCCTTCTCGCGCTTTCGGACAGCGAACTGCTGCTGTTTTTACGCGGGGTCAACCTCAATCCGGGGGCCGAGCCTGAAGACATGGTGTCGGTGCGGATCTTCGCCTCCGCCCAGCGGGTGATTTCCCTGCGCTTGCGTCCGTTGCGCGCCACCGAAGAACTGCTGGTGCAGCTGGAGGAGGGCAAGGGGCCGAAAACCGCCTCCGAACTCATTCTCTACATGGCCCAGTACCTCACCAACAAGGTGCAGGACTTGGTCAGCTGCCTCTCGGAAGTGGTCGATGAGGAAGAAGAAAAGCTGGATTCCGACGAACGGTACACGCCCGAGCACGGCGCCGTTTTACAGATCCGTCGCCGAGCCGCTGCGTTGAAGCGCTTTCTCGCTCCGCAACGGGACATTTTTGGTCAACTGACGCGGATCAAGCTGCCCTGGTTCGTCGAGGACGACGGCGATTACTGGAACGAATTGAACAACAGCCTGACCCGCTATCTGGAAGAGCTTGAATTGACGCGGGAGCGGGTGGGGCTGGTCCTGGAGGCTGAAGACCGACGATTGAGCGTGCGCATGAACCGCACGATGTATCGCTTCGGCATCATCACCGGGATATTTTTGCCGATGAGTTTTCTGACCGGTCTTCTGGGGATCAACGTCGGAGGCATTCCATTTTCGGAGAGCCCCTATGGCTTCCTCGTCGCCTGCCTGCTGATGATCTCGGTGGCGCTTGGGCAGTGGTGGTTATTCCGACGTTTGCGCTGGGTTTGAAAATGCGCCATGTGACCCGGGCAAATTTGACCGCGTCTTTCACAGACATCACGAGAGGTGCGTATGCACGATCCGTTTGAACAGTCTTTGCGCGACATGCTCAATGCATCACCGTCCACCCGGGACGACGATGCGTGCCTGGGACGTGTCCTGAAAACCGCCAATCGCCAGGTTGGCGCCGGTGATTTGTTCAGCCTGCTGGGCCGCTGGCTGCCCGCCTTGATGATCGCCCTCAATAACGGCTCGGCCCATGTCACGCCGGTCTCCCGACTTCGTAAACCTACCGCTCGCACTGCTGATAAGGCTGATTGAATATGGAACTTGATCTCTGGACACAGAGCCTCGTCACTGCAATGACTGCGTTATGGACCAAGGTCGCGAACTTCATTCCGAACCTTTTTGGCGCACTGGTTGTGCTCCTGCTAGGGTTTGTCGTGGCCAAGCTGCTGGACACCCTGCTGTCCAAATTGCTCGCCAAACTGGGTCTGGATCGCCTGATGGGCGGTACCGGTTTGACCAAGTTGATGTCCCGCGCCGGGCTTCAAGTCCCCATCTCGACGCTGATCGGCAAAATCGTCTATTGGTTCGTTCTGCTTATTTTTCTGGTTTCTGCCGCAGAATCCCTTGGACTTGAGAGAGTTTCAGCTACGCTGGATATGCTTGCGTTGTATTTGCCGAAAGTATTCGGCGCGGCGCTGGTGCTGTTGGTGGGTGTCCTGCTGGCGCAACTGGCCAATGGCCTGGTGCGCGGTGCGGCAGAAGGCGTAGGACTGGACTACGCTTCGGGACTTGGGAGAATTGCCCAGGGCCTGGTGATCATCATCAGTATCTCGGTCGCGATCAGTCAGTTGGAGGTCAAGACTGACCTGCTCAACCACGTGATCGTGATCGTATTGATAACCGTTGGTCTGGCGGTTGCGCTGGCCATGGGGCTGGGAAGCCGGGAAATTGCCGGTCAGATTCTTGCGGGAATCTATGTGCGTGAGTTGTACCAGGTTGGGCAACAAGTGCGAGTTGGAGAGGTCGAAGGGCAGATCGAAGAGATCGGCACGGTTAAAACCACATTGCTGACCGATGAGGGTGAGCTAGTCTCTCTTTCCAATCGGATCCTCCTCGAGCAGCATGTGAGTAGCCGCTAACCCGGCAAACCCTGCTAATGTATGCCGCCGTAAAATGCCGCCTGATGCTGGCTGCGGCGGACATTGACCTGACTGTCGGCACGACTTGTTTTGAATAAAGCCCAATCGCTATCCATGCGCTACGACCCCCGCGAGCTCTCTGATGAGGAGTTGGTCGCGCGCTCGCATACCGAGCTGTTTCACGTGACGCGCGCTTATGAAGAACTGATGCGGCGTTACCAACGAACATTATTTAACGTCTGTGCAAGGTATCTCGGGAACGATCGCGACGCTGATGATGTCTGTCAGGAGGTCATGTTGAAGGTGCTGTATGGCCTGAAGAACTTCGAGGGCAAATCGAAGTTCAAGACATGGCTATATAGCATCACGTACAACGAGTGCATTACGCAGTATCGAAAGGAAAGGCGAAAGCGTCGATTGATGGACGCATTGAGTCTTGACCCCCTCGAGGAAGCGTCCGAAGAAAAGGCGCCGAAACCCGAGGAGAAGGGTGGACTTGATCGTTGGTTAGTGTATGTGAACCCGATTGACCGCGAAATTTTGGTGCTACGATTTGTCGCAGAGCTGGAGTTTCAGGAGATCGCAGACATCATGCACATGGGCTTGAGCGCAACAAAAATGCGGTACAAACGCGCTCTAGATAAATTGCGTGAGAAATTTGCAGGCATTGCTGAAACTTAGTTCAGCGCAAATATCTCTTACGTGTAGGCAAGTTCTGATAGACTTGCTGCCGAGTTGTCCCCCGGTTTGCGGGACTGCTTCACAATCACCAGATGGGGATTTAACGGATGAAACTGAAAAACACCTTGGGCTTGGCCATTGGTTCTCTTATTGCCGCCACTTCGTTCGGCGCTCTGGCACAGGGCCAAGGCGCAGTTGAAATCGAAGGCTACGCAAAGAAGCAGTATTTCGATAGCGACCGTAACTTCAAGAACGACGGTATCCTGCCGGGCGGTTCGATCGGTTACTTCCTGACTGACGACGTTGAACTGCGTCTGTCCTACGACGAAGTCCACAACGCCGTTACCGATGATGGCCAGAACGTGAAGGGCTCGAACGCAGCTCTGGACGGCCTGTACCACTTCAACAACCCAGGCGACATGGTTCGTCCGTACCTCTCCGGCGGTTTCTCCCACCAGAGCATCGACCAGAACGGTTCGGGCGGTCGTAACCACTCCACCTTCGCCAACGTTGGCGGCGGTGCCAAGCTGTACTTCACCGAGAACTTCTACGCCCGTGCTGGCGTTGAAGCTCAATACAACATCGACCAGGGCAACACCGAGTGGGCTCCTAGCGTCGGTATCGGTGTGAACTTCGGTGGCGGCTCCAAACCAGCTCCTGCTCCAGTTCCAGCTCCAGAAGTTTGCTCCGACAGCGACAACGATGGCGTTTGCGACAACGTTGACAAGTGCCCGGACACCCCAGCCAACGTAACTGTTGACGCTGACGGCTGCCCAGCAGTTGCTGAAGTTGTCCGTGTTGAGCTGGACGTGAAATTCGACTTCGACAAGTCGGTAGTCAAGCCTAACAGCTACGGCGACATCAAGAACCTGGCTGACTTCATGAAGCAGTACCCATCCACCAGCACCACTGTTGAAGGTCACACTGACTCCGTCGGTCCTGACGCTTACAACCAGAAACTGTCCGAGCGTCGTGCAAACGCCGTTAAGCAGGTTCTGACCAACCAGTACGGTGTTGAATCGTCCCGCGTTCAGTCTGTTGGCTACGGCGAATCCCGCCCAGTTGCTGACAACGCTACTGACGCTGGCCGTGCTGTAAACCGTCGCGTAGAAGCGCAGGTTGAAGCTCAAGCTAAGTAATTAGCTCGCAGCTACGAGAAAAGCCCGGCTCAGGCCGGGCTTTTCTTTGTCTGCGATTTGAGGATTTGTGTGGTGTGAAAAGATCGCAGCCTGCGGCAGCTCCTACACAAACTCTGCGTTCAACCTGTAGGAGCTGCCGAAGGCTGCGATCTTTAGATTTTCCTCGCGGGCCGCGACAGCGCCGATTACCAGAATGGCCGGGCTTTTCAACTCAAAGGCGTAGGCATCTTCCTCCATGCCTGTCAGATCACTCCTGCATTCCCGCTGATGGGGCAATGATGCGTTTTCGATCATCGCCACCGGCGTGTCCGCCGCCATCCCGCCGGCCAATAGCTGCTCACGGATTTCGCTGAGTTTGGCCACACCCATGTAGATCACCAGGGTCGTACCGCCCTGGGCCAGTGCCTGCCAGTTCAGGCTGCTGCCGTCCTGGGTATGGGCGGTTACCAGCGTCACACCGCGCGCCACACCGCGCAGGGTCAGTGGGATATCGCATTGCGTAGCGCCTGCGAGCCCAGCAGTGATGCCATTGACCAGTTCGACCTCGACTCCGCGCTCGCGCAGCCACTGGGCTTCTTCGCCACCACGCCCGAAGATGCACGGGTCACCCCCCTTGAGTCGTACCACGCATTTGCCCTGCCGGGCGTAACGCAGCATCAGGCGATGAATGAACGCTTGCGGCGTGGAGCGGCAACCACCGCGTTTGCCCACGGCCACGATCCGTGCCTCAGGGCAGTGTTCGAGAATCGCGCCATTGACCAGGTCATCGATCAGCACCACATCCGCTTCTTTCAATGCGCGCACCGCCTTGAGGGTCAGCAGTTCAGGATCACCGGGTCCCGCGCCCACCAGCCAGACTTTTGCGTTCATAGGGTTTTTCCTCACGAAATGACGATGATCGGTTTAAAAGGCAAGACAGGCTCAGCCATGGAACACCAGGAACAGCAGCGCCAGGTTCGCCACCAGCGACAGCAGGGCCAATGTGCGCCACACCTTCAGCGGTTCGCGCTCCAGCAAAGGCCTGGGCCGTATGCTTAAGCTGTTTCGCTCCCCCTGTTCCAACAGCCGCAACCATTCCTCTGCCGTTTCAAAGCGCTGGGCCGGGTCTGCGGCCACCGCGCGTTCCAGGCTTTGCGCCAGCCAATCCGGCAGGTCGGGGCGGTAGCGACTGGCACTGACCGGCACGCCGAACCGGGGGCGTTGAAAGGCTTCTATCTCACCGTAGGGATACTGCCCGGTGAGCAAAAAATACAAAGTCACCCCCACCGCATACAGGTCCTGTTGCGGCGTGGGTGCGTCACCGCGGAAGGCTTCCGGGGCGATATAGCTGGGGGTTCCCGGCAGGGCGCTGGGTTGATCCTCAGACAGGCCGGGGCAGTAGGCGAGGCCGAAATCCAGCAGGCGCAGCTCGCCGTCGTCCCCTGACAGCAGGTTCTGCGGCTTGATATCGCGATGCAGGATCTGCCGTCGATGCAGCAGGCCGACCGCTCGCAGCAGGCGTTCCGCCACATCCTGCCACTGCGCCAGGGGCAAGGGCCCGATCTGCTCCTGCAGTTGCGCCAGGGTCGAGCCCGGATACTCGCGCATCACGTAGTACAGATGCTGACGCTGGCTGGCCGCATGCACTTCAGGAAAGTGCCGCCCGGCCACGCGCTTGAGGAACCACTCTTCGGACAGCAGCGCTTGTCCGGCCTGATGATCGTCGTGCAAGCGCGCGGGCAGGGTTTTCAGCAACCAGGGTTGTTGTTGGCTGTCGCGTACCCGATAAAGCAACGATTGCTGGCTCTGGCCGAGAATCCCTTCAATCTGCCAGCCTTCGAAAACCTGCCCCGGTTTCAGTGCCGGTGGCAGCGGCCATTGCTGCAGATGGATCAAGGCATCGCCGATACTCGCTTCACCCAGAGCATCGACGCGCACCAGCAAGGCGCTGGCGTTGTCCTGGCTCCCCGCCAGGTGCGCGGCGTTGACCAGGGTTTGCGCGGCGCTGTCGAGGTCCGGTTGATCGCGCAGGATCGCCGCAATGGCAGTGTCACCCAGGACCGCCCACACGCCGTCGCTGAGCAGCACGAAACTTTCATCGGTGCGCAGCTCGCCATCGAGGAAATCCAGCACCAGGTGCTGATCCAGTCCCAGTGCGCGCTTGAGTACATGCTGCATGCCCGGTTGGTCCCAGACGTGGTCTTCGCTGACCCGCTGCAACTGCCCGGCGTGCCAGCGATACACCCGGCAATCGCCGACATGGGCCAGGGTAAAACGCCGGCCACGCAGGACCAGGGCGCTGACGGTGGTCAGCAGCGGTTGGCCTGCGCCGTTGGCCTGCAACCAGCGGTTTTGCGCCAGCAGCAAGCGATCCAGGGCCTGGGCAACCCCCCAGGTTTCCGGCGTGGCGTAGTAGTCCAGGGCCAAGGCCTGCAAGGTGGAGCGAGCCGCCAGGCCGCCATCGGCGCACTGGCTGACGCCGTCGGCGATGGCGAACAGGAAGCCCTTGCTGGCCGCCAGCGCCGGGGCCGGCGTGACCAGGCGCAAGGCATCCTGATTCTCTTCGCGCGGGCCGATGGCGCTGGCTTGGGCGAAACTCAGTTGCAGGCTCATCGCGCTGTCAGACCCGTGCAGCCGTCACGGCGGCCGAACCCCAGGTGGTCCTCCAGCGGCGTTTTACGCCGTGAAGGCCGAACCAGGCGAGCACCCCCAGGCTGGCGAACAACCACAAGGCCATCTGGTAGCTGCCGGTGCTCTGCTTGATCGCGCCCATGCCGGCTGCCAGGGCAAAGCCACCGATGCCGCCGGCCATGCCGATCAGCCCGGTCATCACGCCGATCTCGCGACGGAAACGCTGGGGTACCAACTGGAACACCGCGCCGTTGCCTGCACCCAAGCCGAGCATGGTGCACACGAACAGGGCCAGTGCGGCATAGGAACTCGGCAAGTTGAATCCGACGGTCGCGATGCAGATGGCCGCGACGGTGTACATCGCGAGCAGGGTGCGAATGCCACCGAAACGATCGGCCAGGGCGCCGCCCAGCGGCCGCATCAGGCTGCCGCCGAATACACAGGCTGCGGTGTAGTAACCGGCAGTGACCGGGCTCAGGCCGTATTGGTCGTTGAAGTAACCGGGCAGGGCGCTGGCCAGGCCGATGAAACCACCGAAGGTCACGCTGTAGAAAAACATGAACCACCAGCTGTCGCGGTCGCCCAAGGCCTTGAAGTAGTCGGCCATGGACTTGGCTTTTGGTCGCTCAGGCGCGTTTTTCGCCAGCCAGGCGAAGACGATCAGGGTCAGGATCAACGGGATCAGCGCAAAGCCGAACACGTTGCTCCAGCCAAAGGCAGCAGCCAGCACCGGTGCAATCAGCGCCGCCAGTACGGTGCCGGAGTTACCGGCCCCGGCGATGCCCATGGCCTTGCCCTGATGCTGCGGCGGGTACCACTGCGATGCCAAAGGCAGGGCGACGGCGAAGGACGCGCCGGCCATGCCGAGGAACAGCCCCAGCAGCAAGGCTTGCTCGTAGCTGTGGATGCCCAGTTTCCAGGCGCCGAACAGCGCACAGATGACGATCACCTGGCCGATCAGGCCGGCGGTCTTGGGTGACAGGCGATCAGCCAGCATGCCCATCGCAAAACGCAGTACCGCGCCGGCCAGAATCGGCGTGGCGACGACCATCCCGCGTTGCTGGGTGGTCAGGTGCAGGTCGCCGGCGATCTGTACGGCCAGCGGGCCGAGCAGGTACCAGACCATGAAGCTCAGGTCGAAATAGAGGAAGGCCGCGAACAGTGTCGGGGTGTGGCCGGATTTCCAGAAGCTTGAATTCATCGCGCACCTCAGCTGATAGGAGTCTCGAACGGGGGCCAAAACAAAAAAAACGCCGCCACCTGATTCGCCATGGGGCAAATGAGGTGAGCGACGTCTTTGTCGTAGGTGGGGCAACCGCCGTTGGTTACCTGTAGTGAATACCTAGCGAGATCTGTGCCAACCGAAAAGATCGCAGCCTGCGGCAGCTCCTACAATTGGAATGCGTACCCCTGTAGGAGCTGCCGAAGGCTGCGATCTTTTGCCGTTCAGCCAAGCAACTCACTCATGGCAATGATCTGCTCCGCCACCTGGATCAGCTTCTGCTGGCGGCTCATCGCCTGGCGACGCATCAGGGTGTAGGCCTCTTCTTCGTTGCAGTCCTTCATCTTCATCAGCAGCCCTTTGGCCAGCTCGATGCGCTTGCGCTCGGCCAGTTGCTGGTCGCGGGCGTGCAGTTGGGCGCGCAGGGCCTGGTCGCTTTCGAAGCGTGCCATGGCCACGTCGAGAATCGGTTGCAGGCGCTGTGCGTGAATGCCTTCGACGATGTAGGCACTGACCCCGGACTTGATCGCCTGGCGCATCACATCGGGGTCGTGTTCGTCGGTAAACATCACGATCGGCCGTGGCTGGTCGCGGCTGACCAGCACCACTTGCTCCATGACATCGCGGCTCGGTGACTCGGTATCGATCAGGATCACGTCCGGGCGCACCGTTTCGACGCGTTCGGGCAGGTCGATGGTCAGCCCGGATTCGTCGATGACCTCGAAACCGGCCTCGGTGAGCGCGGCTTTCAGGCGTCCGACTTTTTTCGCGGTGTCGTTGATCAGCAGGATACGCAACATGTTCGCAGTCTCCTGTTCAGCGGCTGGCGAGAAGGGGCGAGCTGTCGCTCAAGGCGTTCAGCTTGAAGCTGCGGGCATAACCGGCCGGGTCCGAACCGTCCCAGACCTTGCCGTCGATCAACTGGCTGCTGCGCATCTCTTTGTCCAAGGCGGCAACACCGACGGCGCTGGCGGCCTCACGGTATAAGTCTAGTTGTTGCACCTGGCGGGCTACCGCAAGGTAATCGGGGTCGTCGCGCAGCAGGCCCCAGCGACGAAACTGGGTCATGAACCACATGCCATCGGACAGGTAGGGCAGGTTGACCGCCCCCTGGCCATGGAAGCGCAGCGCATGCGGGTCCTGCCATTGGTTGCCCAGGCCGTCGGCGTAGTCACCCAGCAACCGCGGTTCGATGCACGACAACGGCGCATCGAGGTACTGCGGTGCGCTGAGCAACTGCGCGGTACTGCGGCGATTCTCGCTGCTGTCGTCGATGAAGCGGCTGGCTTCGAGGATCGCCATCACCAGCGCGCGGGCAGTGTTGGGGTATTGCTCGACGAAGGCACGGGTACAGCCGAGGACTTTTTCCGGGTGGTCGGGCCAGATGGCCTGGGACGTCGCCAGGGTAAAACCGAGGTCCTGTTTCACTGCGCTGTCGGCCCAGGGCTCGCCGACGCAGAAGCCGTCGATACGCCCGGCTTGCAGGTGCGCGACCATTTGCGGTGGCGGCACCACCACGCTGTCGACATCGTGCAGCGGGTGAATACCCTGGCTCGCCAGCCAGTAGTACAACCACATGGCATGGGTGCCGGTGGGAAAGGTCTGGGCGAAGGTCAGTTTTGGGCGACTTTGGTGCACGTGCCGGTCCAATGCTTCAGGACTGGTCACGCCGGCGGCCTGCAGGCCGTGGGAGAGATTGATGCTCTGGCCGTTCTGGTTCAGGCCCATGAGCACCGCCATGTCGGTGGGGGCCACGCCGCCGATGCCCAGGTGCACGGCATAGATCAAGCCGTACAGGCTGTGGGCGGCATCGAGTTCGCCGCTGACCAGTTTGTCCCGCAGGTTGGCCCAGGACGACTGGCGCTTGAGGTTCAAGGTCAGTCCATAGGGCTGGGCGAAGCCCTGGGTGGCGGCGACCACCACCGAAGCGCAGTCGCTCAGGGCCATGAAGCCGAGGTTGATTTCGCTCTTTTCCGGAGCGTCGCTGCCATTGACCCAGGCCAGGGGGCCGATTGAGGGTTCGTTCATCGATTTCGCACCTTCCAAAAAAAACGTCGTCCCGGACCCCGCAAGAGCAGGGCCGGCTGACGACGCCATTGTCCTGGCACGCATTCCGCCGTTGGCCTGCGTGCTGATGCCTGTGCTGGTGCAAGGCATATGCCATCGCCTGCTGATTTTGTCGCGCGCCTCGCTTGCGACCCCGATGCGCGGGTATAATCGCCGCCTCATTTCGCCGCCAATCGAGTCAAATCCGCCCATGTACACCCTGGCCCGTCAGCTGTTGTTCAAACTTTCCCCGGAAACCTCCCACGATCTGTCCCTGGACCTGATCGGCGCGGGCGGGCGTCTGGGGCTCAACGGTTTGCTGTGCAAGGCCCCGGCAAGATTGCCGGTGAACGTCATGGGCCTGGAGTTCCCGAACCCGGTGGGCCTGGCCGCCGGCCTGGACAAGAACGGCGCCGCCATCGACGGTTTTGCACAATTGGGTTTTGGTTTCGTCGAAATCGGCACCATTACCCCGCGTCCGCAACCGGGCAATCCGAAACCGCGGTTGTTCCGTCTGCCGGAGGCCGAGGCGATCATCAACCGCATGGGCTTCAACAACCTGGGCGTCGATCACCTGCTGGCCCGCGTGGCGGCCGCCAAATACAAGGGCGTGCTGGGCATCAATATCGGCAAGAACTTCGACACCCCGGTCGAGCGTGCGGTCGACGACTACCTGATCTGCCTGGACAAGGTCTATGCCCATGCCAGCTACGTGACGGTCAACGTCAGCTCGCCCAATACCCCGGGCCTGCGCAGCCTGCAGTTCGGTGACTCGCTCAAGCAGCTGCTGGCGGACCTCGCCACCCGTCGGGCCGAACTGGCGCTGCGCCATGGCAAACACGTGCCGCTGGCGATCAAGATCGCCCCGGACATGACCGACGAAGAAACCGCGCAGGTCGCACAGGCGTTGATCGAAACCGGCATGGACGCGGTCATCGCCACCAACACCACCCTGAGCCGCGTGGGTGTCGAAGGCATGGAGCACGGTGACGAGGCGGGCGGTCTGTCCGGCGCACCGGTGCGTGACAAGAGCACGAACACCGTGAAGGTGCTGGCTTCGGAGCTGGGTGGGCGCTTGCCGATCATTGCAGCGGGCGGCATCACCGAAGGCAAACACGCAGCGGAGAAAATCACCGCGGGTGCGAGCCTGGTGCAGATCTACTCAGGCTTCATCTACAAGGGCCCTGCATTGATTCGCGAGTCCGTGGACGCCATCGCCGCCCTGCGCTGATCCCTGTAGGAGCCCGGCTTGCCGGCGATGGCGATCTCGAGGACGCCTTCGCCGGCAAGCCGGGCTCCTACAGAGAATCGGGATTGACCGCAGAGCAGACATAAAAAAGGGCCCCTTCTAAGGAGCCCCTGGGCCGTAGCCCGCCGTCCGGATGGGACGTGCGTGGTTAATTCGCTACAAATCAGATTGTGTGTCGGAGTGTGTGCCCTGTGTTAGCCGACGGCGTGAAGTTCGTTGAGTCTGTGGATTCCCGCAGTGCCGGTCATACCGTCCCAGTTGTCGCCGCGTCCTTCTCGCCAGCCGTTAATCCAGGCTTGGCGTACCGACGGTAGAGTAAATGGGCAAAGCTCACGGGATTTACCACCAACGCCATATTGATATCCGCGCAAAAATGCTCTTTCCAACGGATCACGCTTAAGTCTTCTCATAGGGTGTTGCCCTCACTTGTTGACTGTATGTATCGCGTTGACCTCAATCGAGGTCTGGCAGAAAAAACCTGCCGTTGGGGCTCGTTGCCGGCGTGACGAGCCAAGGTGTTGACGTCATTGCGGCGCCAACCTGTGTTGAGTTCTAACCAATGCGTCACATCGAGGGAATGATCGTTTTGTCATAAGGACGTAACCGTTAATGTGCTATGGCACTAAGTAACATGATGTTTGTGGCGTCTTTATTGATCAAACCCCGGTATGATCGGCCCTGCGTTGGATGATCAGGTTAATCCTTTGCTGAGAATGCCTCCTGTTGCCGGGACGGACTATTCGACGAAGGGTCGACTTATGTCATTTTGTTGCATCAACCTTTTTATCTGTCCTTGCATCTAAGCTCATTTAACCCGGGCAGCAAGGGTGGAATGGCACACCTTCGTGCCACGCGGGCGCTCTTCGAGAAAAGCGCCTGATTGAAAACCGGGCCGGCAATGCGTTGCCGGTCCACTCAGCAAAGGCTCCGAATCCCCATGTCCGATCGTTTCGAACTCTTCCTCACTTGCCCTAAAGGCCTTGAAGGCCTGCTCATCGAGGAAGCCGTCGGGCTTGGCCTTGAGGAAGCGCGTGAGCACACTTCTGCCGTGCGTGGCATGGCCACCATGGAAACCGCTTATCGCCTGTGCCTGTGGTCGCGCCTGGCCAACCGGGTGCTGCTGGTCCTCAAGCGTTTCCCGATGAAAGACGCCGAAGACCTCTACCACGGCGTGCTGGACATCGAGTGGCAGGACCACATGCTCAATGACGGCACCCTGGCCGTCGAATTCAGCGGTCACGGCTCCGGCATCGACAACACCCACTTCGGCGCCTTGAAGGTCAAGGACGCCATCGTCGACAAACTGCGCACCCCGCAGGGCGACCGTCCATCCATCGACAAGCTCAACCCGGACCTGCGTATCCATCTGCGCCTGGATCGCGGTGAAGCGATCCTCTCGCTCGACCTTTCCGGCCACAGCCTGCACCAGCGCGGCTATCGCCTGCAGCAAGGTGCGGCGCCGCTGAAGGAAAACCTCGCGGCGGCGATCCTGATCCGTTCCGGCTGGCCACGCATCGCCGCTGAAGGCGGCGCCCTGGCTGACCCGATGTGCGGTGTCGGCACCTTCCTGGTCGAAGCGGCGATGATCGCTGCCGACATCGCGCCGAACCTGCGCCGCGAGCAATGGGGTTTCACCGCCTGGCTCGGCCACGTGCCGGCACTGTGGAAAAAGCTCCATGAAGAAGCCAGTGAACGTGCGGCGGCCGGCCTGGCCAAGCCACCGTTGTGGATTCGCGGTTATGAAGCCGACCCGCGCCTGATTCAACCAGGGCGCAACAACGTCGAGCGTGCCGGCCTGAGCGAGTGGATCAAGATCTACCAGGGCGAAGTCGCGACCTTCGAGCCGCGTCCGGACCAGAACCAGAAAGGCCTGGTGATCTGCAACCCTCCGTACGGCGAGCGTCTGGGCGACGAGGCGAGCCTGCTCTACCTCTACCAGAACCTGGGCGAACGCCTGCGTCAGGCGTGCCTGAACTGGGAAGCGGCGGTGTTCACCGGCGCCCCGGACCTGGGCAAGCGCATGGGTATCCGCAGCCACAAGCAGTATTCGTTCTGGAACGGCGCCTTGCCGTGCAAGCTGTTGCTGATCAAGGTATTGCCGGATCAATTCGTCACCGGCGAACGTCGTACCCCGGAACAGCGTCAGGCCGAGCGTGAGCAGGCGGCCTACGACCAGGCGCCGAGCGAGCCGCAAGAGCGCCAGTACAACAAGAACGGCAACCCGATCAAACCGACGCCGGCACCGGCACCGGTGATCGAGCAGCCGCGCCTGAGCGAAGGCGGGCAGATGTTTGCCAACCGCCTGCAGAAAAACCTCAAGGCGCTGGGCAAGTGGGTCAAGCGTGAAGGCATCGACTGCTATCGCGTCTACGATGCCGACATGCCGGAATACTCCATGGCCATCGACCTGTACCACGACTGGGTCCACGTCCAGGAATACGCCGCACCGAAATCCATCGATCCGGAGAAGGCCTCGGCGCGCATGTTCGACGCCCTGGCGGCGATCCCGCAGGCCCTGAACGTCGACAAGAGCCGCGTGGTGGTCAAGCGCCGCGAGCGTCAGAGCGGTACCAGGCAGTACGAGCGCCAGGCCGCCCAGGGCAAGTTCGTCGAGGTCAACGAAGGCGGGGTGAAGCTGCTGGTCAACCTCACCGATTACCTCGATACCGGGTTGTTCCTCGACCACCGGCCGATGCGCATGCGCATCCAGAAAGAGGCGGCCGGCAAGCGCTTCCTCAACCTGTATTGCTACACCGCCACGGCCAGTGTCCATGCGGCCAAGGGCGGCGCGCGCAGTACCACCAGCGTCGACTTGTCGAAAACCTACCTGGACTGGGCGCGTCGCAACCTGTCGCTGAACGGTTTCTCCGACAAGAATCGCCTGGAGCAGAGTGACGTGATGGTCTGGCTGGAAGCCTGCCGTGAAGAGTACGACCTGATCTTCATCGACCCGCCGACTTTCTCCAACTCCAAGCGCATGGAAGGGATCTTCGACGTGCAGCGTGACCAGGTGCAACTGATCGACCTGGCCATGGCGCGCCTGGCACCGGGTGGAGTGCTGTACTTCTCCAACAACTTCCGCAAGTTCGAGCTCGAGCCTAACCTCAGCGAGCGCTACGCGATCGAAGAGATCACCGCCCAGACCATCGACGCGGATTTTTCCCGTAACACCAAGATCCACCGTGCATGGAAAATCACTGCCCGTTGATGGGGTGAATGGCACTGTAGGCGCCGGCTTGTCGGCGAAGGCGATTTCAGGATCGCCTTCGCCGACAAGCCGGGCCCCACGGTACTGGTCAAATTAGTGGCTAATAGCTATAACTCAACTCATGGCCAATGGGCTTTCCCGCACCTGGCGTTTTGAGTTGCGTCTATGTCGTTGCACGCCGTGCGCCCCAAGATCCTGGGTTTTATCAGCGAAGATGTCTCGGCCGGGCTGGTCGCGCTCATGGTCTTGCTCATCGGCGGGACTCTCACGGCATTGCTCGCCTGGTCGACGCTGAACCTGTTTCACCATCAATTGCGCCAGCGCTTCCAGTTGCTGGCCAGCGAACGCTACAGCCGTATCGAAGAACGCTTCCAGGATCAGGAACAGCGCCTCGATGGCCTGCGCCGGTTCTTTGCCAACTCCGATGCGGTCTCCCGCGCGGAATTCGACGGCTACACCCAACCCCTGTTGCACCGGACCCAGGCGTACTCGTTTGCCGAACGGATCACTCGCGACCAGCGACCAGCCTTCGAGCGCCGGGCGCGCGAGGAGGGCTTGGGCGAGTTCACGCTGCGCGAACTGAATGCCGACGGCCAGTTGCAAGTGGCCGGCGAGCGGGATGAGTACGTAGCGGTGTTGTATAGCCAGACACAGAGCAAACTCGGTGCGCCACTGGGCTATGACTTGCTGGCACAGCCCTTGCGTCGCGCCGCGCTGGAACGGGCCGAGCAGCGCCGGGGCATGGCCGTGTCGCAACCGCTGCACCTGGTCAATATCGAGCCGGCTTATGCGCGAGGCGTACTCTTGGTTGCCCCGGTCATGCTGCGCAGTAGCGCCGCCGACGCAACGGGCAAGCCGTTCGGTTATGTCATGGCGGTGATCAGCATGCGCCAGTTGCTGGCGGACGGTCTGCCGGAGGTGGACCGTGATTATCTCTCGGTGCGCATTCTCGACCTGTCCACCGATGAGCAGCATGAGGTGTTGTTTCAATCGCCCAATGCGCCCGCGCTCAGTGACCTGTCCGCGACTCGCCTGTTACGTCTGGCCGACCATGATTATCAGGTCGACATCCAGCCCAGCGAGGCTTTCCTGCGGGCCAATCACTCTTCGGTGACCACGCTGATGGTGCTCGGTGGCTTGCTCAGCGTGTTGCTCAGCGCATTGCTCTATGTGCTGGTCAGTCAGCGGCAACGGGCGCTGAAAATGGTCGAGCAAAGGACCGAGGAGCTGCGCGCCCGCGAACAGGAGCTGCGCGGCACCCATGGCCAGTTGCGCGGGGTGCTGGATGCCGCGACCCAGGTCGCGATCATCGCCACGGACCTGCGCGGGGTGATCAGCACCTTCAATGCCGGCGCCGAGCACATGCTCGGTTATACCGTCGCCGAAGTGGTCGGGCGCATGACCCTGGAAAACCTGCACTTGCCCCGGGAGCTCGCGGTACGTTCGGCAGAATTGAGTGCCTGTTACGGCAAGCCGGTACCGGCCTGTCATGCGATGCTGGTCGAGGGGCGCGTCGAGGGCGGCCATGAGGCGCGGGAGTGGACGCTGGTGCGTGGCGATGGCAGCCATCTGATCGTCAACATGCTGGCCACGCCGGTGTTCGATGAGCAGGGCCTGTGGGTCGGGCACCTGGCAATCTGCATCGACATCACCGAACGCAAGCGCGTGCATGAGGCCCTGGCCGCACGGGACCTGTTGTTGAAGAAACTCAGCGCCCATGTGCCTGGCGGGATCTACCAGTTCAAGATGGAGTTCGACGGGCGCTTCAGCGTGATCTACGCCAGCGACGGCATTCGCGAGATCTATGAGCTGGAGCCGGACGTGCTGCTGCTCAACGCCGAAGCGATTTTCACGCGGATTCATCCCCAGGACACCACGCGCGTGCGTGCCTCGATCCGGGACTCGGCCGAAACCCTCAGCCACTGGCGCGAGGAATACCGCGTGCAACTGCCCCAGCGCGGCCTGCGTTGGGTCCGCGGCGAGGCGACCCCGGAAGAACTGCCCGGCGGCGGCGTACTCTGGCATGGCTACATCTCGGACATTACCGACACCAAGCGGGTGGAAGAAGAACTGCGGGCGCTGTCGGTCACCGACGCCCTGACCGGCATCCACAACCGCCGTTATTTCCAGGAACGCCTGACCACCGAGATGGCCCGGGTGGAGCGCGGGGGTGGCGATCTGTCGGTGATCATGCTCGACATCGACCACTTCAAGCGCATCAATGACCAGTACGGCCATGCCGTGGGCGATCGGGTGTTGCAGGCGGTGTGCGAACGGGTTGGCCATCGGCTGCGGCGCACCGATGTGTTCTGCCGCCTGGGCGGTGAGGAGTTCATGGTCCTGTGCCCGGACATCGGCGGCGAGCAGGCCCATCTGCTGGCCTTGGAGTTGTGGCAATGCCTGCGCAGCGCGCCGATCGATGAAGTCGGCGTGGTCACCGCCAGTTTCGGCATTGCCAGCTGGCGTGAGGGCGAGGGCGCGGATGCGTTGTTGTTGCGGGCGGATTCGGGGGTGTATGTGGCGAAGCAGGAGGGCAGGGATCGGGTGCAGGGCGAAATGAACTGACCCGGGTGAACGCAGCCCCTGTAGGAGCCAGCTTGCTGGCGAAGGCGCAGGCAGATTCAGCATGGAGGTGCCTGGTCGTACGTCTTCGCTGGCAAGCCAGCTCCTACAGGGGGGTGGTGTTTTTATAGAACCGAAGCGGTCTGCGCCAGTTTCGGCTGGCGATACAGGTCCAGCAGCACCTGGTCGAGCACCGACGACGCACCAAACGGTGCCTTGTCGTTGAGGATCGCCACCACCGCCCAGGTGTTGCCGTTGACGTCGCGGCTGAAGCCGGCGATTGCTCGCACGGTGTTCAGGGTGCCGGTCTTGACGTGGGCTTCACCGCGCATGGCGGTGGTCTTCAGGCGTTTGCGCATGGTGCCGTCGGTGCCGGCAATCGGCATCGAACTGATGTACTCGGCGGCGTAAGGGCTGCGCCAGGCGGCTTGCAGCATCGACGCCATTTCCCGGGCACTGACGCGTTCGGCACGGGACAGGCCGGAGCCGTTCTCCATCACCAGGTGCGGCGCGGTAATGCCTTTCTTCGCCAGCCACTGACGCACCACGCGCTGGGCGGCCTTGGCGTCGTCGGCGTCGGCATCGGTGCGGAACCTCTGGCCCAGGCTCAGGAACAGCTGCTGGGCCATGGTGTTGTTACTGTATTTGTTGATGTCGCGGATGATTTCCGCCAGATCCGGCGAGAATGCCCGCGCCAGTACCTTGGCGCCCTTCGGTGTCGGCGCCAGCACATCCTTGCCCTGGATGCTGCCGCCCAGTTCTTTCCAGATCGCGCGAACGGCGCCGGCGGTGTAGGTGGCGTGGTCCAGCAACGACAGGTAGGTCTGCGAGCTGCAGCCTTCGCCCAACTGGCCGCCGACCGTCACGGTCACGCTGCCATCGGGCTGGGGCACCGGGTTGTAGCGCACACCACCGGTGCATTGCTTGGAATTGAGCGCCTTGACCTGGTTTTCGATGCGGATGCTGGCGATCGGCGGCTCCACCGAGACCAGCACTCTGCCCGAGTCATTGCGCGCAACGAAACGCAGGGCCTTGAGGTTGACCAGCAACGCATCGGGCTTGACCAGGAACGGTTTGTTGTCGTCGTTGCCGTCGTCGTTGAATTCAGGCAGTTGCGGTTGCACGAAGAAGTTCTTGTCCAGCACCAGGTCGCCGGTGACCTGGGTCACGCCGTTGGCGCGCAGGTCGCGCATCAGCAGCCAGAGTTTTTCCATGTTCAGCTTCGGATCGCCGCCACCCTTGAGGTAGAGGTTGCCGTTGAGGATGCCGCCGCTGAGGGTGCCATCGGTATAGAACTCGGTTTTCCACTGGTGATTGGGGCCGAGCATTTCCAGGGCCGCGTACGTAGTGACCAGCTTCATGGTCGACGCCGGGTTGACCGAGACGTCGGCGTTGAAGATGGTCGGGGTGCCGGGGCCGTTGAGTGGAATCATCACCAGCGACAGGGCGTTGTCCTGCAATTTGCTGGCCTTGAGGGCTTTTTCGACATTGGGCGACAGGCTGGTATTGATCGGTTCAGCGGAAACGGGGAGGGCCAGGGGGAAAAGCAGGCCGGCCAGGAGCAATGGACGCAACGATTTGATCATGTACATAAAACCCTACAGCCGAGGGGGAAATAAAGACGAGGGCATGAAGATAAATTCCCTCAGTGGTCATGAAAGTGTCGGCATTATGCCCCAAGGTGCCACGGCTTGTGCCGTGCGCGGGGCCACCAATGGGCTATTTTTTACCGACGGTAGGCGTTGCGCCCCAGAGAGTCGGGCAATTGGCGGCTTAAACTGCTAAAGTGCGGCCCGTTATTACTTAAGAGGATTGTTCCAATGGCGACTAACCGCTCCCAGCGTCTGCGCAAAAAACTGTGCGTTGATGAATTTCAAGAGCTGGGTTTCGAACTGAACCTGGATTTCAAGGAAGATCTGTCCGAAGAAGCCATTGATGCCTTCCTCGAGGCGTTCCTCAAAGATGCCATGGAAGCCAACGGTCTGGGCTATGTCGGCGGTGATGACTACGGTCTGGTTTGCCTGATCAAGCGTGGCTCGGTCAGCGCTGAACAACGCGCTGCCGTTGAAGCCTGGCTCAAAGGCCGCACCGAGCTGACCAGCGTTGAAGTCAGCCCGCTGCTGGACGTCTGGTACCCGGAAAAGCCGATCAATCCGGTAGCCTGATGTTATAAAAAAACGGCGACCATTGAGTCGCCGTTTTTTTTTGGGAAGATCAAAAGATCGCAGCCTTCGGCAGCTCCTACATTGGAACGCGATCCCCTGTAGGAGCTGTCGAGTGAAACGAGGCTGCGATCTTCAGCCTTTACGCCAATTCAGAATCACCAGCGTCACCACCCCCGCCACAATCCCCCAGAACGCCGAACCGATGGAAAACAGCGTCAGCCCCGATGCCGTGACCATGAAGGTGATCAGCGCCGCTTCACGCTCCTTCGCTTCGCTCATGGCGATGCTCAGCCCGTTGATGATCGAACCGAACAACGCCAGTGCGGCAATCGACAGCACCAGTTCCTTGGGCAGCGCGGCAAACAAGGCTGCCAGCGTCGCGCCGAACACGCCGGCGATGCCATAGAAAATCCCGCACCAGACCGCCGCCGTATAACGCTTGTTGCGATCCTCATGGGCATGGGGCCCGGTACAGATCGCCGCGCTGATGGCGGCCAGGTTAATCCCGTGGGAACCGAAGGGCGCCAGCAGCAGCGAGGCGATGCCGGTGGTGGTGATCAGCGGCGAAGCTGGCACGTTGTAGCCGTCGGCGCGCAGCACGGCGATGCCCGGCATGTTTTGCGAAGTCATCGCGACCACGAACAACGGGATGCCGATACTGATGGTCGCGGCGAGGGAGAAGTGCGGTGTGGTCCAGACCGGCGTGGCCACTTCCAGGTGGAACGCGCTGAAGTCCAGCAGCCCCATGAGGCCGGACAAGGCCGTGCCGATCAGCAATGCGCCCAACACGGCATAACGCGGCGACAGGCGCTTGACCACCAGGTAGGTGAAGAACATGCCCAGCACCAGCGCAGTGCGATGCTGCGCTGCGACGAAAATCTCGCTGCCGATCTTGAACAGGATCCCCGCCAGCAATGCCGCCGCCAGGGACGCCGGAATCTTTTTCACCAGGCGTTCGAAACTGCCGGTCAGCCCGCAGATCGTCACCAGCAGCGCGCAGGTAATATAGGCACCGATGGCTTCGCCGTAGGTCACGCCCCCCAGGCTGGTGATCAACAAGGCCGCGCCCGGGGTGGACCAGGCAATGGTGATGGGGGTGCGGTAGCGCAAGGACAGGCCGATCGAGCACACCGCCATGCCAATGGAAATCGCCCAGATCCACGACGAAATCTGCCCGCTGGTCAGCCCGGCAGCTTGCCCGGCCTGGAACATCAGCACCAGGGAGCTGGTGTAGCCGGTCATCATGGCGATGAACCCGGCGACGATGGCCGATGGAGAGGTATCGGCCAAGGGGCGCAGTTGGGTATGCGTGGCGTCGTTCATGACGGCGGTGTTCCTTTATACGTATGAAGATGTCCGCTGCAACACTGAACCCCTGTGGGAGCGGGCTTGCTCGCGAATGCGGTCCGTCAGCTACATTAATGTCTGCTGACACGCCCTCTTCGCGAGCAAGCCCGATCCCACAGGGATTGCGAACAAAGGCGGATTCTGCGAACAAGCCTAAACTCAAACGTAATGTATTGTTGCCATACAGCGGATGTGACAAACAGCCGTACAGTCGTGTTGGCACTAACCATTGTGTACAATCGCAGTAATTTTTTACGCGATACTTGCCAGCGACCCACTGTGCCGTATTACAGTCACCGTCAATTCGCCGCAGTTCTTCCGACTCGAGTGCCCATGAACGAACAGTTGCAACCCCTAAAGAAACAGCCGCGAGCAGGCAAAGCCGGCCGCAGCGGAACCCAGGACGATATTGTCTACGCGCATATCTTCGAGGCCATCCTCGAACAGCGCCTGGCGCCCGGCACCAAGTTGAGCGAAGAAGCGCTGGGGGAAATTTTCGGGGTCAGCCGCACCATCATTCGCCGCGCGCTGTCGCGCCTGGCCCATGAAAGCGTGGTGTTGCTGCGGCCAAATCGCGGCGCCGTGGTTGCCAGCCCGAGCGTCGAAGAGGCGCGCCAGGTGTTCATGGCCCGGCGTCTGGTGGAGCGGGCGATCACCGAGCTTGCGGTCGAGCACGCCACCGCCGAACAGATTGCCGAGTTGCGGCAGATGGTCAACGACGAGCGCGACAGCTTTTCCCGTGGCGACCGGGGCGCCGGCATCCGCCTGTCGGGCGAATTCCACCTGAAACTGGCCGAAGCGGCGAAAAACGCCCCGCTGATCAGCTTCCAGCGCAGCCTGGTGTCCCAGACTTCGCTGATCATTGCCCAGTACGAAAGCGGCAACCGTTCCCACTGCTCCTACGACGAGCACACCCAGTTGATCGACGCCATTGAAAAGCGCGACGCGGAACTGGCGGTGAACCTGATGATGCATCACATGGATCACATCGACAGCAAACTCAATCTCGATGAGGAAAGTGCGTCGGATGATTTGCATGCGGTGTTCTCGCATTTGTTGCAGACCAAGAAGCCGGGGCGGTCGCCGGCGAAAATCTGATGGACCGCGTCGCGCCTATCGCCAGCAGGCTGGCTCCCACAGGATTTTGTGTCGAATGCAAAATTTGTGATCACTGAAGATCAACTGTGGGAGCCAGCCTGCTGGCGATGGCGGCAGGACAGGCAATAAAAATCCCCCGGGCTGAAAAGCGACGGGGGATTTTTTATGCCCGAAAAACCTTACCGCTGATGCACCAGATTCCCCGCCGCATAAGTCTGCAACACAGTCCGGTCATCCCCCAGGGTCATCAGCACAAACAACGTCTCGGCAATGTTATTGGCCTGCTGCAGGCGATAACCCAGCAGCGGCGTGGCGTTGTAGTCCAGCACCAGGAAGTCTGCATCGCTGCCCGGCTGCAGGTTGCCGATCCTGTCTTCCAGGCGAAGTGCACGGGCGCCGCCGAGGGTCGCCAGGTACAGCGACTTGAACGGGCTCAGGCGCGCGCCTTGCAGTTGCATGACCTTGTAGGCTTCGTTGAGGGTTTGCAGCAGCGAGAAACTGGTGCCGCCACCCACGTCAGTGCCCAGGCCGACGTTCAGCTTGTGCTTCTCCGCCATCGGCAGGTTGAACAGACCGCTGCCGAGGAAGAAGTTCGAGGTCGGGCAGAACGAGATGGCCGAACCGGTTTCCGCCAGTCGCGCGCATTCGTCATCGCACAGGTGCACGCCGTGGGCGAACACCGAGCGCTCGCCGAGCAATTGGTAGTGGTCGTAGACGTCCAGGTAGCCCTTGCGCTCCGGGAACAGTTCCTTGACCCACTCGATTTCCTTGAGGTTTTCGCTGATGTGGGTCTGCATGTACAGATCCGGGTATTCGGTCAGCAACTGGCCGGCCAGGGTCAGCTGTTCCGGGGTGCTGGTCGGGGCAAAACGCGGGGTGACCGCATAGTGCAGGCGACCCTTGCCGTGCCAGCGCTCGATCAGCGCCTTGCTTTCCAGGTAGCTGGATTCGGCGGTGTCGGTCAGGTAGTCCGGGGCGTTGCGGTCCATCATCACCTTGCCGGCGATCATGCGCAGGTCCAGCTGCTCGGCGGCTTCGAAGAACGAGTTCACCGATTGCGGATGCACGCTGCCGAACACCAGCGCGGTGGTGGTGCCGTTGCGCAGCAGTTCCTTGATGAAGATGTCCGCGACCTGGTCGGCGTGGGCCTTGTCGGCGAACTGGCTTTCGCAGGGGAAGGTGTAGGTGTTGAGCCAGTCCAGCAGTTGCTCGCCATAGGCGCCGACCATGCCGGTTTGCGGCAGGTGGATGTGGGTGTCGATGAACCCGGGGGTGATCAGCGCATCCTGGTAATGGGTGATCTCGATATCGGCCGGCAGGGTTGGCAACAATTCACTGGCGTGGCCGAGGGCGCTGATCTTGCCGTTGTCGATCACCAGCAAGCCGTCCTCGAAATACTCGTACGAGGCTTCGATCCCGACTTCGGCAGGGTCGGCGATGCTGTGCAGAATGGCGGCGCGGTAGGCTTTGCGAGTCAGGGGCATGATTATTCTCTATTTATGAAGCTCATCAATTGGAGGCTTTCAATTTTGTCGCCTGACTGCGGCGTGAAACGGGCAGCAGTTTGGCAATCGGTTCGGCGCTGGACGTTTGCTGACCGAAATTGGCGTTGTAAGTGGCGATGATCTCGCCGGCGATGGAGATGGCGATTTCCACAGGCAGTTTGCCTTTGACTTCGCCGATGCCCATCGGGCAGCGCATGCGTTGCACGACGCCGCTGTCGAAACCGCGGTCGCGCAGGCGGTGTTCGAATTTCACCCGTTTGGTCTTCGAGCCGATCAGGCCGAAGTAGGCAAAGTCGTTGCGCTTGAGGATGGCGGCGGTGAGTTCGAGGTCGAGTTGGTGGTTGTGGGTCATGACGATGCAGTAGCTGCCGGCGGGCAGGTCGTCGATTTCGTCCACCGGTTCCTCGCTGACGATCTTGCGCACGCCGTGGGGGATCTGTTGCGGGAACTCGTCTTCGCGCGAATCGATCCAGCGCACCCGGCAGGGCAGGCTGGCCAGCAATGGTACCAGCGCACGGCCGACGTGGCCGGCACCGAATACGGCGATCTGCGCCTGGACCTGGCCCATCGGTTCGAACAGCAGCACGGTAGCGCCACCGCAGCACTGGCCCAGGCTGGCGCCGAGGCTGAAGCGCTCCAGATGGGTGTCCTGCTTGCCGCTGGCGAGCATCTCGCGGGCGATCTGCATGGCCTTGTATTCCAGGTGCCCGCCACCGATGGTGTCGAAGGTCTGGCGGGCGCTGACGACCATCTTCGAACCGGCATTGCGCGGCGTCGAGCCGAGCTCTTCGATGATGGTCACCAACACGCAGGGTTCACCCTGGTTTTGCAGGTCGGCGAGGGCGTCGATCCAGTTGTACATGTTTCACCTCAACATCTCTGTTGTCTGTCCCGGCCTCATCGCCAGCAGGCTGGCTCCCACATTGGAATGCATTCCCCTGTGGGAGCCAGCCTGCTGGCGATTGGCCGCGCCTCGGTATCAGAGCGGAGCCAACTCAACCTCGGTTTCGGCCGCCTTCGCCACCTTCAACTGGCGCATCTGCTCACACCCCCACAACACCCGCTCCGGCGTCGCCGGCGCGTCGATTTTCGGCTGATGCTTGTAATCACCCAGACTGGCCACCGCATCCTTGATCGCACACCACGCGGCGATGCCGAGCATGAACGGCGGCTCGCCCACGGCCTTGGAATGGAACACCGTGTCTTCCGGGTTCTTGCGGTTTTCCACCAGCTTCACCCGCAGGTCCAACGGCATGTCCGCCACGGCCGGGATCTTGTAGCTGGCCGGGCCGTTGGTCATCAGCTTGCCCTTGTTGTTCCACACCAGCTCTTCCATGGTCAGCCAACCCATGCCCTGGATGAAACCGCCCTCGACCTGGCCGATGTCGATGGCCGGGTTCAGCGAGGCGCCGACGTCGTGGAGGATGTCGGTGCGCAGCATCTTGTACTCGCCGGTCAGGGTGTCGATGATCACCTCGCAGCAGGCGGCGCCAAAGGCGAAGTAATAGAACGGACGGCCGCGGGCCTGGCTGCGGTCGTAGTAGATTTTCGGCGTCTTGTAGAACCCGGTACTCGACAGCGACACCTGGGCGAAATACGCCTGCTGGATCAGCGCTTCGAAGGTCAGGATGTGATCGCGAACCCGTACGTGGCCGTTGTGGAACTCCACGTCTTCTTCGCTGACCTTGTACTGGCGAGCGGCGAATTCCACCAGGCGTTGCTTGATGGTCTCTGCGGCATTCTGCGCAGCCTTGCCGTTGAGGTCGGCGCCACTGGACGCAGCGGTCGGCGAGGTGTTCGGCACCTTGTCAGTGTTGGTCGCAGTGATCTGCACGCGGTCCATTTCCACCTGGAACACCTCGGCCACAACCTGCGCGACCTTGGTGTTCAGGCCCTGGCCCATTTCGGTGCCGCCGTGGTTGAGGTGGATGCTGCCGTCGGTGTAGACGTGCACCAGCGCACCGGCCTGGTTGAGGAAGCTGGCGGTGAAGGAGATGCCGAATTTCACCGGGGTCAGGGCCAGGCCCTTTTTCAGGATCGGGCTGTTGGCGTTGTAGCGGCGGATCGCTTCGCGGCGCTCGGCGTACTGGCTGCTGGCTTCCAGTTCGGCGGTCATTTCCTCGAGCATGTTGTGCTCGACGGTCTGGTAGTAGTGGGTGACGTTACGCTCGGTCTTGCCGTAATAGTTGGCCTTGCGCACCGCCAGCGGGTCGAGGGCCAGGTGCCGGGCGATGGCGTCCATCACCTCTTCGATGGCGACCATGCCTTGCGGGCCGCCGAAGCCACGGTAAGCGGTGTTCGAGGCGGTGTTGGTCTTGCAGCGGTGACCATTGATGGTCGCGTCGCCCAGGTAGTACGAGTTGTCGGAGTGGAACATCGCGCGGTCGACGATCGATGCCGACAGGTCCGGCGAGCAGCCGCAGTTGCCGGCCAGTTCCAGGGCAATCCCGTGCAGGCGCCCGGTGCTGTCGAAGCCGACGTCGTATTCGACATAGAAAGGGTGACGCTTGCCGGTCATCAGCATGTCTTCGACCCGCGGCAGGCGCATCTTGGTCGGCTGGCCGGTGAGGTGCGCGATCACCGCGCACAGGCACGCCGGGCTCGCCGCTTGCGTCTCCTTGCCGCCAAAGCCGCCGCCCATGCGGCGCATGTCGACGACGATCTTGTTCATCGACACGTCCAGCACTTCGGCCACCAGCTTCTGCACTTCGGTGGGGTTCTGCGTGGAGCAGTAGACGATCATGCCGCCGTCTTCGGTGGGCATCACCGAGGAAATCTGGGTTTCCAGGTAGAAGTGTTCCTGGCCACCAATGTGCAGGGTGCCCTGGATGCGGTGCTCGGCGGTGGCCAGCGCCGTGGCCGAATCGCCGCGCTGATGGGTGTGGCTGTCGAGCACGAAGTGGCGCTTGCGCAAGGCTTCGACCACGTCCAGCACCGGCTCGAGGTCTTCGTATTCGATGATCGCGGCCATCGCCGCCTTGCGTGCGGTTTCAAGGTCTTTCGCGGCGACGGCGAGCACCGGCTGGCCGACGAACTGCACGTCGTCGATGGCCAGCAGCGGGTCACCCGGCAGCAGTGGGCCGATGTCTTTCAGGCCCGGCACGTCTTCGTGGGTGATGGCGATGCGCACGCCTTCGAAGGCGTAGCACGGCTGGGTGTCGATGCTGATGATCCGGGCGTGGGCGCGGTCGGACAAGCGGGCGTACACGTGCAGCTGGTTGGGAAATTCCAGGCGATCGTCGATGTACTGCGCTTCACCGGACACATGCTTGGCCGCGCTGTCGTGTTTGACGCTGCGGCCGACACCGGTGGTCAGGTCCTTGGCGAACAGTTCAGCCAGTTCGGCCTGGGTCTTCTCTACGGCGTGATGGTTAGACATAAGCGGTCACCCGAGTCTCGATGTGCGGCGTTTGCAGTTCGATGAAGTATTTGCGCAGCAGGTTCTGTGCACTGAGCAGGCGATATTCCTTGCTGGCGCGGAAGTCCGACAGCGGCGTGAAATCTTCCGCCAGGGCAGCGCAGGCACGTTCAACGGTGGCGCTGTTGAAGGGCGCACCGATCAACGCGGTTTCGCAACTGTTGGCGCGCTTTGGAATGGCCGCCATGCCACCGAACGCCACGCGGGCATCGGCGATCACACCGTTTTCCAGGCGCAGGTTGAACGCCGCGCACACCGCGGAAATGTCATCGTCCAGGCGCTTGGACACCTTGTAGGCGCGGAACAGCTGTTCGACGCTGGCGCGCGGCACGATGATCTTCTCGATGAACTCGCTTTCCTGGCGTGCGGTGACGCGGTAATCGATGAAGTAATCTTCCAGCGCCAGGGTGCGGCGGGTATCGCCCTTGCACAGGACGATCTGCGCACCCAGGGCAATCAGCAGCGGTGGCGAGTCGCCGATGGGCGAGGCGTTGCCGATGTTGCCGCCCAGGGTGCCCTGGTTGCGGATCTGCAAGGAGGCGAAGCGCTGCAGCAGTTCGCCGAAGTCCGGGTACTCGGCCTTCAGGGCTTCGTAGCAGTCGGAGAGGGCGGTGGCGGCACCGATTTCCAGGCGGTCGTCGAAGCGATCGATGCGCTTCATTTCGGCGACGTTGCCGACGTAGATCATCACCGGCAGGGTACGGTGGAACTGGGTCACTTCCAGCGCCAGGTCGGTGCCGCCGGCCAGCAATCGGGCTTGTGGATAAGCGTCGTACAGGTCGGCCAGGTCGGCCACGGTCAGCGGCACCAGGCAGCGCTTGTCACCGCTGTTGAGTTCGCCGATGTCGGTCGGCGCGATGGCCTTGAGTCGGGCGATGGTCTGGGCTTCATTGGCATCGAACTGATCCGGTTGCTTGGCGCAGCAGGACTGCTCGGCCGCTTCCAGGATCGGCCGATAACCGGTGCAGCGGCAGAGGTTGCCGGCCAGGGCTTCGTGGGCCTTGTGCTGATCCGGTGCGTCGCTGTTCTTTTGCAGGGCAAACAACGACATCACGAAACCCGGGGTGCAGAACCCGCATTGCGAACCGTGGCACTCGACCATGGCCTTCTGCACGCTGTGCAGCTCACCCTTGTGCTTGAGGTCTTCAACGCTGATCAGTTGCTTGCCGTGCAGGGACGACACGAAGGTCAGGCACGAGTTGAGGCTGCGATAACGAATGCGATCGCGGCCGTCGTCATCGGTCTGCAGCTCGCCGACCACCACGGTGCACGCGCCACAGTCACCGCTGGCGCAGCCTTCTTTGGTGCCGGGTTTGCCCACATGGTCGCGCAGATAATTGAGCACGGTCAGGTTCGGGTCCAGGGCGTGCTCGCTACGGAGTTCCTGGTTGAGTAAAAACTGGATCACGGAAGGCCTCGCAGACTCATTATTGTTGTTAACCGCCATGAACCGAATTTAGCAGGTCTGACTTTCCGGTCAATGATTTTCTGACTTAAAGGTCAGGAAAATGCATTTTGTCGATTAACGCCTGTTTTCTTCAGTATTGACCCTCGATCAATACCTTGCTTTTTGCTTGAATCGTGCCAAAACCACCGGGCAGGCCCTGCGCCATGACGTATCAATTGCGCTACACTGCGCCGCTTGTGCAAATCGAAGAGTTTGAAGGACAACCATGACGTTCAAGGCGCCGGACAGCCTCGCCGAGCAAATCGCGCATCACCTCGCCGAACGCATCATTCGCGGCGAGATGAAGCCCGGGGAGCGCATCCAGGAACAGAAGGTCACCCAGGCACTCGACGTCAGCCGCGGCTCGGTTCGCGAGGCCTTGCTGATTCTCGAGCGCCGGCACCTGATCGCCATCCTGCCGCGCCGGGGCGCCCACGTCACCGAGCTCACCGCGCACAAGGTCAAGAGCCTGTGCACGCTGATGAGCGAGATGTACATCCTGCTGGCCAACGCCGTGGCCAACGGCTGGAAAGTCCAGGCTGACCTGGCGCCATTCCTGCAAATCCAGCAGCGCCTGACGGCCAGCTTCGAACGCCAGGACATCCACAGCTTCGTCGACGACAGTTTCAATGTGATGCGCGCTACCTATCCGTTCGCCAACAACCCGTACCTGCAGGAAACCGTCGAAAACCTGCAGCCGGCCATGAGCCGTGCGTATTTCCTCGCCCTGGACCAGCGCAAGGCCTCGATGAGCGAATACCTGGCCTTGTTCGAGCGCCTGCTCGCCGCCGTGATCGCCCGTGACTTTGCACAGATCCGCGAAGTGCTGACCGCTTACGGCCAGCGCAGCTGCGATCTGGTGATCTCTGCCCTGACGGACGCATAAGCGTGCGGCTAAAGTGCATCAAGCTGGCGGGGTTCAAATCCTTCGTCGACCCGACCACGGTGAACTTCCCCAGCAACATGGCGGCGGTGGTCGGGCCCAATGGTTGCGGCAAGTCGAACATCATCGACGCCGTGCGCTGGGTGATGGGCGAAAGTTCGGCGAAGAACCTGCGTGGCGAGTCGATGACCGACGTCATCTTCAACGGTTCGACCAGCCGTAAGCCGGTGAGCCAGGCGAGCATCGAGCTGGTGTTCGATAACACCGATGGCACCTTGCTCGGTGAATACGCCGCCTATGCGGAAATTTCCATTCGCCGCAAAGTCACCCGCGATAGCCAGACCACCTACTATCTCAACGGCACAAAATGCCGGCGCCGTGACATCACCGATATCTTCCTCGGCACCGGCCTCGGCCCGCGCAGCTACTCGATCATCGAGCAGGGGATGATCTCCAAGCTGATCGAGTCCAAGCCTGAAGACCTGCGCAACTTTATCGAAGAAGCGGCGGGAATCTCCAAGTACAAGGAGCGTCGGCGCGAAACCGAAAACCGCATCCGCCGCACCCACGAAAACCTCGAGCGCCTGACCGACTTGCGCGAAGAGCTGGAACGTCAGCTTGAACGCCTGCACCGCCAGGCTGAAGCGGCCAAGAAGTATCAGGAACTCAAAGGCGAAGAGCGTCAGCTCAAGGCGCAACTGTCGGCCCTGCGCTGGCAGGACCTGAACGAACAGGTCGGCCAGCGCGAAGCGATCATTGGCACCCAGGAAATCAGTTTCGAAGCCCTGGTGGCCGAACAGCGTAATGCCGATGCCAGTATCGAACGTTTGCGCGACGGCCATCACGACCTCTCCGAGCGCTTCAATCTGGTGCAGGGGCGCTTCTATTCGGTCGGTGGCGACATAGCCCGGGTCGAACAGAGCATCCAGCACGGTCAGCAGCGCTTGCGTCAGTTGCAGGACGATCTGAAAGAAGCCGAGCGCGCGCGCCTGGAGACCGAGTCGCACCTTGGTCACGACCGCACGCTGCTGCTGACTCTCGGCGAAGAGCTGGACATGCTCACGCCGGAGCAGGAAGTCACCAGCGCCGCCGCCGAAGAGGCTGCCGCCGCACTGGAAGAATCCGAAACCACCATGCACGGCTGGCAGGAGCAGTGGGACACCTTCAACCTGAGCGCTGCCGAGCCGCGGCGCCAGTCGGAAGTCCAGCAGTCACGCATCCAGCAACTGGAAACCAGCCTGGAGCGCCTGGCCGATCGGCAGAAACGCCTCGGCGAAGAGCGCGCTTTGCTCTCGGCGGATCCGGAAGATGCGGCGATCATGCAGCTCAGCGAGCAGCTCGCTGAATCCGAGGCGACCCTCGAGGATTTGCAGACCAGTGAAGAAGCTCAGGTCGAAAAGCTCGAGCAATTGCGCCAGCAATTGCAGCACGCGCTGACGGCACAGCAACAGGCCCAAGGTGATTTGCAGCGCCTCAATGGTCGCCTGGCCTCGCTCGAAGCCCTGCAACAGGCCGCGCTCGATCCGGGCACCGGCACCGCCGAGTGGCTGCGTGAGCAGCATCTGGCGGATCGCCCGCGCCTGGCCGAAGGGCTGAAGGTTGAAGCGGGTTGGGAGCTGGCGGTGGAAACCGTGCTCGGTGCCGACCTGCAAGCGGTGCTGGTGGACGACTTCAACGACTTCGACCTGTCCAGCTTTGCCCAGGGCGATCTGCGCCTGCTCAGCCCGGCCAGCGATGGCCAGCGGGTGCCTGGCAGTTTGCTCGACAAGGTCGAGGCGCAGATTGATCTGTCGCCATGGCTGGGGCAGGTCAAACCGGTCGAGAGCCTGGAGCAAGCCTTGGCCATGCGCGGTCAGTTGGCCGCCGGCCAGAGCCTGATCAGCCGCGACGGCTATTGGGTCGGCCGGCACTTTCTGCGGGTGCGCCGTGCCAGTGAAGCGGAAAGCGGCATGCTCGCCCGTGGCCAGGAAATCCAGAAACTGGGCCTGGAGCGCGAAGAGCGCGAAGCGGCTGTCGAGTCCCTGGAAACCGAATTGCAAAACCTGCGGGCGCAACAGCGTCAGCAGGAAAACGGTCGCGAACACTTGCGTCGTTTGCTGCAGGACGAAGCCCGTCAGCAAGGCGAGTTGAAGGCCCAGCTGTCGGCCGGCAAAGCCAAGGCCGAGCAGTTGGCCCTGCGGCGCACCCGTCTTGACGAAGAAATCGAGGAACTGGGCGAGCAGCGCGCCCTGGAGCACGAAAGCATCGGTGAAGCGCGCCTGCAATTGCAGGAAGCCCTCGACGCCATGGCCCTGGACACCGAGCAGCGCGAGCTGCTGCTGGCCCAGCGCGACAGCTTGCGCGAACGCCTTGACCGGGTGCGCCAGGAGGCCCGCCAGCACAAGGATCACGCCCACCAACTGGCGGTGCGCCTGGGCTCGCTCAAGGCCCAGCACGATTCCACGCGCCAGGCCCTGGAGCGCCTGGAAATGCAGGCCGAACGCCTGACGGAAAAGCGCGAACAGTTGAGTCTGAATCTGGAGGAGGGCGAGGCGCCGCTGGAAGAGTTGCGCCTGAAACTCGAAGAACTGCTCGACAAGCGCATGACCGTCGACGAAGAGCTCAAGACCGCGCAGATCGCCTTGGAAGATGCCGACCGCGAACTGCGTGAGGCCGAGAAGCGCCGCAACCAGGCCGAACAACAGTCCCAGCTGATTCGCAGCCAGCTGGAAACCCAGCGCATGGAATGGCAGGCCCTGACCGTGCGGCGCAAGGCATTGCAGGACCAGTTGCTCGAAGACGGTTACGACCTGCACGGCGTGCTGGCCACCCTGACCGCCGAGGCCAGCGAGAAAGCCGCCGAGGAAGAGCTTGAGCGCATCGCCGCGCGGATTCAGCGCCTGGGCGCAATCAACCTCGCGGCCATCGATGAGTACCAGCAACAATCGGAGCGTAAACGTTATCTGGACGCCCAGAACGACGATCTGGTCGAAGCCCTCGATACGCTCGAAAACGTGATTCGCAAGATCGACAAGGAAACCCGAAACCGTTTCAAAGATACCTTTGATCAGATCAATGGCGGTTTACAGGCACTTTTCCCAAAAGTTTTCGGTGGAGGCCGCGCGTATTTGGAACTGACGGGCGAAGATCTACTCGATACAGGGGTGACGATCATGGCGCAGCCGCCCGGAAAGAAGAACAGCACCATCCATTTGCTCTCCGGTGGCGAAAAAGCCCTGACCGCATTGGCCCTGGTTTTTGCGATCTTCAAGTTGAACCCGGCGCCGTTCTGCATGCTCGATGAAGTGGACGCGCCATTGGATGACGCTAACGTTGGACGTTATGCGCGACTGGTCAAGGAGATGTCGCAGACGGTGCAGTTCATCTACATCACCCACAACAAGATCGCCATGGAAATGGCCGAGCAATTGATGGGGGTGACGATGCACGAACCGGGTTGCTCGCGTCTGGTGGCGGTGGATGTCGAGGAGGCCATGGCGATGGTGGATGCCTGAGGCGTGGCTTTCAGGGGGGATTTTTTTACAGTGGGACTCAATTTGCCATGCCGACTTGCTGGCCAATCGACATATTCGCGGGACCAACGTGCCAGACGGTGTAAAGTTGCCTTTGGTCGTGCTAGTTTAATGTCAATTTTTCGTATACGTGGGTAAAACGCCTGTCAGAACATAGAGTTGGCGCCACGTTTTAAAGCGGTTTACAGAATGTAAGCCCCTTATTTTTCAGCATTTTTTATAGAGGCACGGGATTACATGGAAATCGGTCTGCGCGAGTGGCTGATCGTCATCGGCATTATTGTCATTGCCGGTATTCTTTTTGATGGCTGGCGCCGTATGCGCGGCGGCAAGGGAAAACTGAAATTCCGTCTCGACCGGAGCCTGTCCAACCTGCCCGAAGAGGACGCCAGCCCCGAGGTGTTGGGCCCGTCCCGCGTGCTGGATACGCACAAGGAACCGCAACTGGACGAGCACGACCTGCCGTCGGTGAGCATGCCGGCCCGGGACTCCCGCGATTCGGGCTCCAAGCGCGGCAAGCGTGGCCATGGCGAGCCTTCCCAGGGCGACATGAACCTCAGCCTGGACCTTGACGGCGGCCCGAGCTTCAGCAGCCGTGACGACGATTTCCCGGATGACACCAAGCCTGCGCCAGCGGTCAGCGACAAGGAACAGCCGCAAGCCGAGGAAGTGCTGGTCATCAGCGTGATCTGCCGCGATCCTGCCGGCTTCAAAGGCCCGGCCCTGCTGCAGAACATTCTCGAAAGCGGCCTGCGTTTTGGCGAAATGGACATCTTCCACCGCCACGAAAGCATGGCCGGCAATGGCGAAGTGCTGTTCTCCATGGCCAACGCGGTCAAGCCGGGCGTGTTCGACCTGGACGACATCGACCACTTCAGCACCCCGGCGGTGAGCTTCTTCCTCGGCCTGCCAGGCCCGCGTCATCCGAAGCAGGCCTTCGACGTGATGGTGGCGGCGGCGCGTAAATTGTCGCAAGAGCTGAACGGCGAACTGAAGGACGACCAGCGCAGCGTATTGACCGCCCAGACGATCGAGCACTACCGTCAGCGCATCGTTGAATTTGAACGTCGCGCATTGACCCAGAAGCGCTGATATTTGCACCGTGTGGATATCCACCTCCACACCCTGTAGGAGCCGGCTTGCTGGCGATGGCGTATTTGAAATCGCCTTCGCCGGCAAGCCGGACTCCTACAATGATTTGTACAGCATCAACAAATTGAGCAGCCTCGGCTGCTCTTTTGCTTTATGAGAGAACACCCATGACTGCCGCCCAAGACCGCATTCTAGAGCTACGCGCCGAGCTGGACCTGCACAACTATCGCTACCACGTGCTGGACGAGCCGAGCATCCCGGACGCCGAGTACGACCGGTTGTTCAACGAGCTCAAGGCCCTCGAAGCGGCCAATCCCGACCTGGTCACCAGCGACTCGCCCACCCAGCGGGTCGGCAGCGCCGCGCTGTCGGCGTTCACCCAGGTGCGCCACGAAGTGCCGATGCTCAGCCTGGGCAACGCCTTCGAAGAAACCGACATGCGCGAGTTCGACCGTCGGGTGACCGAAGGCCTGGACCTGCCGGCCGGTGATCTGTTCGGCGCTGGCGCGGCGGTTGAATACAGCTGCGAACCCAAGCTCGATGGCCTGGCGGTCAGCCTGCTCTATCAGGACGGCATGCTCGTACGCGGAGCAACGCGCGGCGACGGCACCACCGGTGAAGACATCAGCGTCAACGTGCGCACCGTGCGCAACATCCCGCTCAAGCTGCACGGCACCGGCTGGCCGGCGACCCTGGAAGTGCGCGGCGAAGTGTTCATGTCCAAGGCCGGTTTCGAACGGCTCAACGCCACGCAACTGGAAGTCGGTGGCAAGACCTTCGCCAACCCGCGCAACGCCGCGGCCGGCAGCTTGCGCCAGCTGGACTCGAAGATCACCGCCAACCGTCCGCTGGAATTCTGCTGCTACGGCATCGGCCAGGTGTCCGCGGACATCGCCGATACCCACATCGGCAATCTGCAGCAGCTCAAGGTTTGGGGCATGCCCATCAGCCACGAGCTGAAACTGGCGAACGGCATCGACGAATGCCTGGACTACTACCGCGACATCGGCGAACGCCGCAACGCGCTGCCCTATGAAATCGACGGCGTGGTGTTCAAGGTCAACAGCATCGCCTCCCAACGTGAACTGGGCTTCCGCGCCCGCGAACCGCGCTGGGCCATCGCCCATAAATTCCCGGCCATGGAAGAACTCACCGAGTTGCTCGACGTCGAGTTCCAGGTCGGTCGCACCGGTGCGGTGACGCCGGTGGCGCGCTTGAAGCCGGTCAAGGTCGCCGGTGTCACCGTGGCCAACGCGACGCTGCACAACATGGACGAAGTGGCGCGCCTGGGCCTGATGATCGGCGACACGGTGATCATCCGCCGCGCCGGCGACGTGATTCCGCAAGTGGTGCAAGTGGTCACCGAGCGTCGCCCGGAAGACGCCCGGCCGGTGCAGATTCCAGAGCAATGCCCGGTGTGCGGCTCCCACGTCGAGCGCACCCAGCTGGTCAAGCGCAGCAAGGGCCGCGAGACCGTCAGCGAAGGCGCGGTGTATCGCTGTGTCGGGCGCCTGGCCTGCGGTGCGCAGCTCAAGCAGGCGATCATTCACTTCGTCTCCCGCCGGGCCATGGACATCGAAGGCCTGGGCGACAAGAGCGTCGAACAACTGGTCGACGAAGGCCTGGTGAGTTCGCCGGCCGACCTGTACGCCCTGAAGTTCGAAGACATCGTCGATCTGGAAGGTTTTGCCGAACTGTCGAGCAACAAGCTGCTTAGCGCCATCGCCGACAGCAAGAAACCGAGCCTGGCCCGCTTCATCTACGCCCTGGGAATTCCCGATGTCGGCGAAGAGACGGCCAAGGTGCTGGCGCGTTCCCTGGGTTCACTGGAGCGGGTGCAGCAGGCCTTGCCGCAAGTGCTGACCTACCTGCCGGACGTCGGTCTGGAAGTGGCCCACGAAATTCACAGCTTCTTCGAAGACGCGCACAACCAGCAGGTGATCGAGGAACTGCTCAAGCACGGCTTGCAGATTCAGGACCAGGGCGAGCTGGGCGCCGAGTTCGCCGCCAGCACCACCCTGGGCGGTTTCCTCGACAAGCTGCACATCCCTTCGGTAGGGCCGGGCGGCGCGCAGAAACTGGCGGACAAGTTCGGTTCGCTGCAAGCGGTGATCAGCGCCGATTGGCTGGACATGCGTCAGGCTTTGCCCGAGAAACAGGCCAACTCCGTTCGCGAGTTTTTCGCCCTTGAGGCCAATCGCCAACTGGCTGAGGACGCCGAGAAACAACTGGCGGATTTCGGCATGCACTGGCAGAGCGAGAAGAAAGTCGTCGAAGGCCTGCCACTGGCCGGACAGACCTGGGTGCTCACCGGTTCGCTGGAACTGATGAGCCGCGATGTGGCCAAGGACAAACTCGAAAGCCTCGGCGCCAAAGTGGCCGGCTCCGTATCGGCCAAGACCCACTGCGTGGTCGCAGGGCCTGGTGCGGGGTCTAAACTGACCAAGGCCAATGAGCTCGGGTTAAAGGTGCTGGATGAAGAAGCATTCGTCGAGTTCCTGAAAGGGCACAACATCACGGTCTGACGCCCTCAAGATCAAAAGATTGCAGCCTGCGGCAGCTCCTACAAGGATCGCGCAAACGCCGCCGTCCCCCTGTAGGAGCTGCCGCAGGCTGCGATCTTTTGATTCACCCCCGCAAAGCGGGGGAACGATCACCCCCCAGCAATGATCTAGTCTTGGCAAGCCCCAGGGAGAGATCGCTCATGTACCGCTTCTTCGAACAGCTCAGCTCGCGCATCGCCGCCCCCTTCATGGGCGAAAGCTCGCGCAACAGCAAGATTTGGCCCTGTCGTTGCGGCCAGTCGCTGTTCTTTCGCAACAGCCAGTGCCTGGCGTGTTCGGCAGCCCTGGGTTACCAACCCGAGCAGAGTCGCCTGTCCTCGCTACAACCGGGCGAGCAGCCCGACACCTGGCTACTCGACGCCGATCCCGCAGCCGGCATGTTCCGTCGCTGCGCCAACCTCGATTCCCCAGCCGCCTGCAACTGGCTGCTACCCGCCAACGACCACGATGCCCTGTGCATCGCCTGCAGCCTGAACCGTACCATCCCCGATTTATCCATCGCCGAAAACCACGAGCGCTGGCGCAAGGTGGAAACCGCCAAGCGCCGCCTGATCGCGCAGTTGCTCAGCCTCGGGTTGCAAGTCATCCCGAAAACCCAGGACGAAGAACCCGGCCTGGCCTTCGACGTCATCGGCGTCGACCTCGAAGGCAAGGCACCCACCACCGGCCACGCCAACGGCCTGATCACCCTCGACATCAAGGAAGCCGACGACGCCCACCGCGAACAGGTGCGGGTGCAGATGCACGAACCCTATCGCACCTTGCTCGGGCATTTCCGTCACGAAGTCGGGCATTATTATTGGGACCGCCTGATTGCCAACAGCGACTGGCTGCAACCCTTTCGCGGTCTGTTCGGCGATGAACGCGCCAGCTACGCCGATGCCCTGAAACGGCATTATCAGCAAGGGGCGCCGCTCGACTGGCAGCAGCAGTACGTCAGCGCCTACGCCACCATGCACCCTTGGGAAGACTGGGCCGAAACCTGGGCTCACTATCTGCACATGATGGACGCCGTCGACACCGCGCTCGGCTTTGGCATGAGCGCGCGGGAAATGGACTTCGACTACCAGCCGTTTCCCTCCAGCACCCTCTACGATCCGCAGCACCCCGGCGGCGCCGCCTTCCTGTCGTTCGTCAACGCCTGGATCGAACTGGCCGGCATGCTCAACGAGCTGTCGCGCAGCATGGGCCAGCCGGATTTCTACCCCTTCGTGCTGCCGCCCGCGGTGATCGCCAAGCTGCACTTCATCCACCTGGTGATCCAGCGCGAAGGCGGCAGGGCCGACGAGGTGCTGGCACAATAGTCGCGCATGATGGCAATTCAGTTTCAATTAAGTTGGTTTCGCTAAGGTGGCCCCCGTAGGCAACACATAAAAAATACGGAGACACCCATGAAATCCTTTACTGCCCTGTTCGCCGCATCCCTCATCGGCCTGACCGCCAACCTCGCCCAGGCACGCGACCTCGGCCCCGACGAAGCCCTGAGGCTGCGCGACGCTGGTACCATTGTGTCTTTCGAGAAGCTCAATGCCACGGCGCTGGCCAAGCATCCCGGCTCCACCGTCACCGAAACCGAACTGGAAGAAGAGTACGGCAAGTACATCTACCAGGTTGAACTGCGCGATCCGCAGGGCATCGAGTGGGACCTGGAGCTGGACGCGGTCAGCGGGCAGATTCTCAAGGATCATCAGGACACGTAATGACGCTGCAATCCTTTTCCCCTCGACGCGCCAGCGGCCGCATGGCCCTGGCGCTGCTGGTTTTCTGCTCGGTGGTCATGGCCCGCGACCTCGACCAGGACGAGGCCCTGCGCCTGCGCCAACAGGGCGTGATCCTGCCGCTCGAGCAGCTTCTGCAACAAGCGCTGGATCGTTATCCGGGGGCCAAGCTGCTGGAAGCCGAGCTCGAAGAGAAACACGACGTCTACATTTATGAAGTCGAATTGCTGACCACCGAGGGTGTGGTCCGCGAACTGGACATCGACGCCACCACCGGCCATTTACTCAAAGACAAGGAAGATTGACCGATGCGATTGCTCCTGGTGGAAGACCACGTGCCGCTGGCCGACGAACTGGTGGCCGGCCTCAATCGCCAAGGTTATGCCGTGGACTGGCTGGCCGACGGTCGCGATGCGGTGCACCAGGGCAGCACCGAACCCTATGACCTGATCATCCTCGACCTCGGCCTGCCGGGACTGCCCGGGCTTGAGGTATTGACCCAGTGGCGCGCCGCAGGCCTGGCGACACCGGTGCTGATCCTCACCGCCCGCGGTTCCTGGGCAGAGCGCATCGAAGGCCTCAAGGCCGGCGCCGACGACTACCTGACCAAGCCGTTCCACCCCGAAGAACTGCACCTGCGCATCCAGGCCCTGTTGCGCCGCTCCCACGGCCAGGTCAATCAACCGACCCTCAAGGCCGCCGGCCTGCAACTGGATGAGGGTCGCCAGTGCGTGACCCGCGATGGCGCCGACATCCAGCTCACGGCCGCCGAGTTTCGCCTGTTGCGTTACTTCATGCTGCACCCGGAACAGATCCTGTCCAAAAGCCACCTGGCCGAACACCTCTACGACGGTGAAACCGAGCGCGATTCGAACGTGCTGGAAGTCCACGTCAACCACCTGCGGCGCAAACTCGGGCGCGACGTGATCGAAACCCGTCGCGGCCAGGGTTACCTGCTGGGTGGGCAAGCCCGGTGAGGTCGATCCAGCGCCGTTTGAGCCTGGGCCTGATCAGCGTGATGGTGATCGTCGGCCTGGTGTTGGCACAAACCAGCCTGTGGCTGTTCGAAGTGGGATTGCAGCGCTACCTCGAAGCCGGCTTGCGCAACGACAGCGAAAACCTGCTGGTGGCGCTGGTGCGCGGCCCCCAGGGTTTGCAACTGGATGAGCGTCTGCTGTCGCCGGCTTACCAGCGGCCGTTTTCCGGCCACTATTTCCGCATCGATTTTGCTGACAGCCACTGGCGCTCCCGTTCACTCTGGGACCAGGAACTGCCACGCCTCGAACGGCCGGGCCTGGAGAGCAACCTGCAACTGGGCCCGGAAGGCCAACAGCTGCTGGTGCTGCGCTCGGACTATCGGCGCCTGGGCCAGTCGATCTCCATCAGCGTGGCCCAGGACTACACCCCGGTGCGCGAAAGCTTCCAGCGCATGCAACAGATCGGCCTCGGCCTGGGACTCGCGGGCCTGCTGTTGATCCTGCTGCTGCAACGGCTCACCGTGCGCCGCGCCTTGCGCCCGCTGGAAAAGGCCCGTGAGCAGATCGCGCAACTGCAACAGGGCCAGCGCTCGCAACTCGACGATCAGGTGCCGATCGAGCTGGAACCACTGGTGACCCAGATCAACCATCTGCTGGCCCACACCGAAGACAGTCTCAAGCGTTCGCGCAATGCCCTGGGCAACCTCGGCCACGCCCTGAAAACCCCGCTGGCGGTGTTGTTGAGCCTGGCCTCCAGCGAACAACTCGACGCCCACCCGCAACTGCGCCAGGTCCTCAAGGACCAACTGGAACAGGTCCGCCTGCGCCTCAACCGCGAACTCAACCGCGCCCGCCTGGCCGGCGACGCATTGCCCGGGGCCTTGTTCGATTGCGACGCCGAACTGCCGGGATTGCTCGCCACCCTGAACATGATCCACGGCGAACACCTGCACCTCAGCTATGTCGCGCCCAGCGGCCTGCAGCTGCCCTGGGACCGCGAAGACCTGCTGGAGCTGCTCGGCAACCTGCTGGACAACGCCTGCAAATGGGCGGACGCCGAAGTTCGCCTGAGCGTGATCGAAACCGCACAAGCCTACGAATTAAACGTGGAAGACGACGGCCCGGGCATTCCCCAGGACCAGCGCGATCAGGTAATCAGCCGCGGCACCCGCCTGGATGAACAGACCGACGGCCATGGCCTGGGCCTCGGTATCGTGCGCGACATCGTCGACAGCTGGGGAGGGCAGCTACTGCTGCAAGAAAGCGAGTGGGGCGGCTTGAAAGTGACCATCGACTTACCCAAACGCTGAAACAACGGGGCGATCAACGCCCCTCGAGCAACCCGGCCGCCTGATCCAGCAAGGCCAGCGGATCCTTCGCCTTGTGGATATCCACCGACAGCAACTGGCGGAACTTGCGCGCCCCCGGAAACCCGGTACCCAGCCCCAGCACATGGCGAGTGATATGGTGCATCGCGCCACCGGCTTCCAGGTGCGCAGCGATATAAGGTCGCAACTGCGCCAACGCCTCGGCGCGAGAGATCACCGGCGCGCTGCTGCCAAACAACTGCTGATCCACCTCGGCCATCACATAGGGATTGTGATAAGCCTCACGCCCGAGCATCACCCCGTCGAACGTCTGCAAATGCTCGTGACAGGCTTCCAGGCTCTTGATCCCGCCGTTGAGAATAATCTCCAGCTCAGGGAAATCCGCCTTCAACCGCGCGGCCACGTCATAACGCAGCGGCGGAATATCGCGATTCTCCTTCGGCGACAACCCCTCCAGAATCGCAATCCGCGCATGCACGGTAAAACTGGTACAGCCGGCATCACGCACCGTGCCAACGAAATCGCACAGCTCTTCATAGCTGTCACGCCCATTGATCCCGATCCGATGCTTCACCGTCACCGGAATCGACACCGCATCACGCATCGCCTTCACACAATCGGCCACCAACTGCGGATGCCCCATCAGGCACGCGCCGATCATATTGTTCTGCACCCTGTCACTGGGGCAGCCCACATTCAGATTCACCTCATCGTACCCATGCTCCTGCGCCATCCGCGCACAGGCCGCCAAGTCCAGCGGCACACTGCCACCCAACTGCAACGCCAACGGATGCTCGGCTTCGTTGTGCCGCAGGAACCGCTCGTGATCACCGTTGAGCAAGGCACCGGTGGTGACCATTTCGGTGTAGAGCAGCGCGTGTTTGGAAAGCAGGCGCAGGAAGAAACGGCAGTGACGGTCGGTCCAGTCCATCATCGGAGCGACGGAGAAACGACGGGAGAGCGGGGCGGGTGTGGCGTTGGATACGGACATGGGGGATCTGGAATCGGTGAGGCTGGGAGGTGGGGGAGTTTATCAGGATTGGGGGTTTGGTGAGTCTTGCGCCTTCTACAGCCATCGGAAACGCCGTAATTAGCTGCGTTTTCAACGGTCCTAGGCTCTGTACGAAATCCCGAGAAACCCAATCGACGCCCCTAGGACGCTGAAATTTTGTAGAGTCCCCCGCCATCGACGGAAAGGAATTCTGTGATGGCAAAGCGTTACGAACTCTCGGACGAGGCCTGGGGAGTAGTCTCCGATCTCTTCATCGAAACCCATGGCCGAGGAAGGCCGCGACTGAGCGACCGCCTGATGCTCGACGGCGTGCTCTGGGTGCTCTGCTCGGGTGCAGCGTGGCGAGATATGCCGAAGCGCTACGCCGCTACTGCGACAAATATCGAATGCAACCCGTCCTCCCTCTGCGCTCGATGAAGCGCAAGCCTAAGCCCGGTTTACCCAGACTCTTTGATCGGCCCAAGTACCGTCAGCGCGACATCATCGAGCGCATGTTTGGCTGGCTGAAAGAGAACCGCCGGATCGTAACGCGCTTCGACAAACTCGCGAAAAGCTACGCCGCCATGGTCTCACTGGCTTGTTCCATGCGGTGTTTGCGACATCTCTTTTCGTACAGAGCCTAGCTATTCGACATCCATAACGTCTTTTCGGCAACATATAGCATGTGCATCGCGCTCGCGTCGGTCGGAGGATAATCGGGATGAAGGAATTCGCCGCCCACAACTCTCGTCATCCCCAGCCGCTGCATTACAATTTCAGAACGCTTGTTCGCCAATGCAGTAAAAGCGTAAACGCGGGGCACATCCAAGGTGCTAAATGCATAATCGAGAGCCGCGCGAGCTGCTTCGGTCGCATAACCCTTGCCCCAATAGTCGCGACCAAGTCGCCACCCCACCTCTAAGGCCGGACCGAATGGAAAATCATCTCCGAGCCAATGGAGGCCAACTGCGCCGATCAACGAGCCATCATCGATACGTTCGGCAGCCCAGAAAGTTGGCTCGCCGCCTTCAGAAAGCCGCGTCAGTTGGTCAACTACATCGCAGGTCTCAGACGCAGTCTTCGTGCCCCCGAGGAACTGCATTACCTCAGGGTCAGCATGGATTACGCAAAGCAGGGGCTTATCCGCCTCTCGCCAATCCCTGAGCTTCAACCGGTCTGTTTCAATCATTCTTTCCCTCATAGCGAACAGGCTTGTTCCCGCTGCCACAATATCATCGTGCCCTTTACAAGTCCCCGTTCTCAATTTATCGAGCGGCGGCTTATGGGAGCTCCCAGGCATGGAATGAATGACCAGAACGGAGACAAGAATGACTTGGGTGTAAGACCTGGAACGGCTAATAGCAAGGTGTTCTCGTTATGAGTTACTTATGAGTACTAGGCTCTGTACGAAAAGTTTTGTGGGAGCGACGGTGCGGCGATCCGACTTGTCCCGCGATGGAGTGCGAAGCGCTCCTGTAACCGATATCAAATAGTGTCAAAGAAGCCGCGCATTCAGGCTTTGCTGCCGCGTTGCGGCAGATCGCGGGGCAAGCCCGCTCCCACAACGATGGATGACCATACTTTTCGTACAGAACCTAGAGCGCGTGTTTAAAAAACACTCAGTGATTCTTATCAAGAGCCAATTCAAATGAGCGCTCAGCTCGCGCCAGGTGTTCGAGTGGCAGAAGATGACCCGCCCCGAAACCCTCACCGACATTCAGCGCGCCGCCCATCTCCGATACTGCCCCCAAGTCACTCTCGGCAATTCAACATTTCCACTGATTTGCGAAACGGTGTGTCATGAACTGGATAGTCTCCGTCGCGAGATGTACATAACCCACGTTCGAACATTCGTATATTCCAGTCCAAAGGGCCCTAGCGCCGACAAGAAAATTCAGACTGGAGAAACGAGATGGCCAAAGCTGTTCGCTTTTACGAAACCGGTGGACCCGAAGTGCTTTGTTATGAAGACGTCGAGGTCGGTGAACCGGGGCCGGGACAGGCTCGCGTTCGACATAGCTACATCGCGGTCAATTTCATCGACATCTACCACCGCACTGGCTATTACCCTTCTCAACTGCCGGGCGGCCTCGGTTCGGACGCTGTCGGTGTCGTCGAAGCGGTAGGGCCGGGTGTGACCGATATCAAGGTCGGAGACCGGGTCGGTTATCTGATGGGGCCGCAAGGTGCCTATTCCGACGTGCGTTTGATTCCCGCCGAGGTGCTGATTCCGTTGCCAGACGGGATATCGGATCGCACAGCGTCGACGCTCATCATGAAGGGCCTGACGGCGCAATATCTTTTCCGTCAGGTTTATCCGTTGAAGGGTGGCGAGACGATTCTCTACCACGCGGCTGCCGGTGGCGTCGGCCTGATCGCTTGCCAATGGGCGCGTGCGCTTGGGGTCACGATGATCGGCACCGTCAGCAGTGACGAAAAGGCGGAAATCGCCAAGGCCAACGGTTGCACGCATACGATCGTCACCTCTCGCGAGAACATCGCAGAGCGTGTGCGCGAACTGACGGATGGCCAAGGTGTACCCGTCGTCTATGACTCTGTTGGCAAGGACACCCTGCAGGCTTCGCTGGACAGCCTGCAAGTGCGTGGCACCCTCGTCAGCAACGGCACGAGTTCCGGCCCCGTCAATGTCGATGCGCTGACGCTTGCCCTGAAGGGATCAATTTGGTTCACGCGTCCGGCGATGGTGCATTACATCAAGCCTCGCTCGCACATGCTCTCCATGGCCAAGGAGCTGTTCGACCTGGTGCTTGCCGGGAAAATTTCGAGCGAGCCGAAACAGATCTTCGCGCTCGCCGAGGCCGCCGACGCGCATCGCATGCTGGAGTCGCGAAAGACGATCGGGGCGACTGTGCTGGTTCCGTGACGTCAAGGAAGAATCAGGAGACTTTGCGTAATGCACATAAAACAACAAACCTGTGCGCTGGGCGCCGAACTGGTGGGCGTGAAGCTGGCGGATGCCATTCACGATGACGATTTGTTCGCCGAGATCCGCGGGGCAATGCTCAAGTATCGTGTCCTGTTCCTGAGGAATCAGGACATCAGCAGCGCAGAACACGTAGCGTTTGCGCGGCGCTTTGGTGATCTCGAGGATCACCCGGTCGCGGGCAGTGATCCGGATTATCCAGGCCTGGTCCGTATCTACAAGACACCGGATCAATCACCCGACCGATACGAAAATGCTTGGCACTCCGATGCCACCTGGCGGGAAGCACCACCCTTCGGAGCAGTGTTGCGGTGCGTTGAATGCCCTCCAGTTGGCGGAGACACGATGTGGGCAAACATGGCGCTGGCTTATGAAAACCTGCCTGCCCATATCAAGGACAAGATTGCCAACTTGAGGGCTCGCCACAGTATCGAGGCCACCTTTGGCGCATCGATGCCGATGGATAAGCGTCTGGCACTCAAAGCCCGATTTCCGGACGCAGAGCATCCAGTCGTGCGAACGCATCCGCAAACTGGCGAGAAGGTGTTGTACGTGAATGTCTTCACCACGCACTTCACCAATTTCCACACCAGTGAGCATGTCCGCTATGGGCAGGACGCGAACCCCGGTGCCGGGGAATTGCTGCGTTATCTGCTGAGTCAGGCATACATCCCGGAGTACCAGGTGCGTTGGCGCTGGGAGCCCAACAGTGTCGCCATCTGGGACAACAGCGCTACGCAACACTATGCAGTAATGGATTATCCGGCGTGCCATCGAAAGATGGACCGAGCCGGAATCATAGGCACCAAGCCCTATTAGATATTTCTTCCTGTCGACTGACAAAAACGCGTCACCCAACAATACGTCCTCGGAGATACCCATGAATTTCATTGACGGTTCGCTGTACCCCGAAAACCAGGAAAAACTGGTCATCACTGTGGCTCCCTATGGCCCTCAGTTCGAGGTCAGTGACTTCCCGGAAGACATTCCGGTCACCATGGATGAGCAAGTTCAGAAGGCTGTCGACTGCTATGAAGCCGGTGCCACTGTGCTGCACCTGCATGTGCGCGAACTCGACGGCAAAGGCTCAAAACGCTTGTCCAAGTTCAACGAACTGATCGCCGGAGTACGTGAAGCTGTACCGGATATGATCATTCAGGTGGGCGGCTCGATTTCATTTGCGCCCGAATCGGAAGGCGAGGTCGCGAAATGGCTGTCTGACGACACACGCCACATGCTGGCCGAGCTGACACCGAAGCCGGATCAGGTGACCCTGGCTATCAACTCGAACCAGTTCAACATCATCGAGGCGCTGTCCGAGGTCGATCTCGCCGGAACTTCGTTCGCTGATCCGGTGAAGCAGCTCGCCTACCGCGAAATGACCATTCCGGCCGGCCCCGGGTGGGTGGAAGAGCACGTCAAGCGCCTGAGCGCGAATGGCATCCAGGTGCAGTTCCAGATGGGCAACATCAACTCGCTGGAAACCGTTGAGCGCATGATGCGCCGCGGCGTTTGCAACGTGCCTTTGATTCTGACCTGGATTCCCATCGGTGGCGGCGCTGACGCGATGACGCCGTACAACATGACCAATTTCATGCGCGCAGTGCCGGACGGTGCAGTGCTGACATTCGAGGGCCAGATGAACAACGTGCTGCCGCTCAACATGATGGCCATTGCGATGGGCCTGCATGTGCGCTGTGGTATCGAAGACACGATCTGGACGCCTGATCGTTCGCGCAAGATGAGCAGCGTGGAGCAGATCCAGCAACTGGTGCGCATCGCCAATGAATGTGCACGACCGGTTGCCAATGGCAAGGAGGCGCGCGAAATCTACAAGATCGGCACGTTCTACAAGGACGCGGATGAAACCCTGGCCGCGAACGGATTCACACCGAATCGCAAGCCGCATCAGTAACGGATCTACCCTCACCCAAGACCTGTGCTATCGATGGCCAGCCAGACTGGCCAGGGCAGGGGACGCTTAACGTTCCCTGCCGTCTAACCTAATAACAACAAGACACATCGAATCAAGGATCTGCCATGGCTTTCCATCACGCCACCGTCGGTGACGGCGCGGACGTCGCCGTCAGCGTTCCCCGTACGTTTGCCTGGGTTGTGTTCGCACTGACCTTTGGCCTGCTGATTTCCGATTACATGTCACGCCAGGTGCTCAACGCGGTTTTCCCGCTACTGAAGGCCGAATGGGCGCTGAGTGACGCACAGTTGGGGATGCTCAGCAGTATCGTCTCGGTCATGGTCGGTGTGCTGACCATTCCATTGTCGTTGCTCGCGGACCGTTGGGGACGCGTCAAGAGCCTGGTGCTGATGGCCATGTTCTGGAGCCTGGCGACACTGGGGTGCGCAATTGCGGAAAACTTCAATCAGATGTTTGTCGCGCGCTTTCTGGTAGGTGCCGGTGAGGCCGCCTATGGCAGTGTCGGTATTGCCGTGGTGTTATCCGTTTTCCCCAAACACATGCGCGCCTCCCTGTCGGGTGCATTCATGGCCGGCAGCATGTTTGGCTCGGTACTGGGCATGGCGTTGGGCGGCGTCATCGCTGCGCACCTGGGGTGGCGTGTCGCGTTCACCAGCATGGCACTGTTCGGGATGTGCCTGGCGGTGATTTACCTGATTGTCGTGCGTGAGCGACGCATTACCGCGCAACGCCCATGCAGTTCGCAGGGCCGGGCCGCAGGAGCCCCCGTTAAACGGCCACTGGCCACACTGTTTGCCAGTCGCTCGGTGATCTGCGCCTACATTGGCAATGGCCTCCAGCTGTTTGTCGTTGGCTCGGTACTCGCCTGGTTTCCGAGCTATTTGAATCGCTACTACCACATGAACACTGACAAGGCCGGCATGCTTTCGGCGTTGATCGTCCTGATTGGCGGTGGCGGCATGATCCTGTGTGGCATGTTGAGTGATCGCCTGTGCCGCAATGCACCAGACCGCAAAATCACCCTGGCCATCGCTTATTGCCTGATCAGCGGTTTGTTACTGGGAGTGGCTTTCCATTTGCCGCCCGGTGCCTTGCAACTCACCTTGATCAGCATGGGGATGCTGGTTGCCAGTGGCACTTGCGGGCCGGCCGGTGCCATGGTGGCTAATCTGACCCATCCCTCGGTGCACGCCACGGCATTCGCGGTGCTGGCGTTGGCCAACAATATTTTGGGGCTGGCGCCTGGCCCACTGGTCACCGGCATGCTGGCCGATGCGGTCAGCCTGGACCACGCCTTCCAGATCATCCCGCTGATGGCCGTCGCGTCTGCCCTGGTGTTCTGGTACGGCAAGCGTCACTACCACCGCGATATCGGAAAGTTGCGGGCGCCTGGCTCCGCCCCGGTGGTGGGAGCGGCGCCATGAGATTCATCCGTTGATGTTGCTGCATCCGGGCTTGACCTGAGCACCTTTTATTTCGGCCGCTTCGCTCTGGCCGTCTGCCTGTACCAAGAGAGACTGATATGAACGAGAAACCCATTTTCCAGCCCAGCGCCGAGCGCATCTCCAACACGCGCCTGATGGCTTTCATGCAATTTGCGCAGTCGCGTACCGGGCATGATTTCACTGACTACGACGCATTGTGGCGTTGGTCGGTCGAAGAGATTGAGCAGTTTTGGCCGCTTGTCTGGGAATTTTGTGGCGGCGTCGGCAAACTGGGTGAGGTGGTGCTGGAAAACAGTGGCCAGATGCCCGGAGCACGCTGGTTCCCGAATGCGCAATTGAACTACGCGCAGTCGATGCTGGCGCGCCGCGACGACGCAGATGCCTTGGTCTTCTGGGGTGAAGACAAGGTCCGCCGGCGCTTGTCCCGAGCTGAACTCTATAACCAGGTTTCTCGCTTTCGCCAGGGCCTGGAAGCATTGGGCATCGGCAAGGGCGATCGCGTTGCAGCCGTCATGCCAAACATGCCCGAAACCCTGGTTGCCATGCTGGCCACCGCCTCGCTCGGCGCAGTCTGGTCCTCGGCCTCACCCGACTTCGGTGTGCAGGGAGTGCTCGACCGTTTCGGGCAAATCGAGCCCAAGCTGCTGTTGTGCGTAGACGGCTATTGGTACAACGGCAAACGCGTCGATTGCCTGGCGAAAAATGCTGAAGTAGCGGCTCGACTGCCGAGCCTCCTGCGTACCGTAGTCGTGCCGTATGTCGAGGACGTGCCGGATGTCGCCAATATTGTCGGCGGAGTCCGTTTCGCTGACTTTATCGAGCCTTATGCCGCTGTCGAGATCGCGTTTGTCGAGGTGCCTTTCGACCATCCGTTGTTCATCCTGTTTTCCTCGGGAACGACCGGTGTTCCCAAGTGCATCGTTCATGGTCATGGCGGCTCATTGCTGCAACACCTCAAGGAACACCAGTTGCACACCGATGTGCATGCCGATGATCGCCTGTTCTACTTCAGCACTTGCAGCTGGATGATGTGGAATTGGCTGGTGTCCGGCCTGGCGTCCGGGGCAACGGTGCTGCTCTACGACGGATCACCGTTTATCGCAGGCCGTGACGGACGTCCTGGCAGTATTCTTTTCGATTACGCCGACGACGAAGGCATGACCCATTTCGGCACGTCGGCGAAGTTTATCGATGCGTTGCTCAAGCAGGAGCTTTCGCCACGGCACAGCCATTCGTTGACGGCGTTGCGGGCTTTTCTGTCGACCGGCAGCCCACTGGCTCCAGAGGGGTTCGATTACGTCTACCGCGAGATCAAGAGCGACTTGCACCTGGCCTCGGTCGCCGGCGGGACCGACATTCTGTCGGGCTTCGTGGTCGGCGTACCTATCCAGGCTGTGTATCGCGGTGAAATCCAGCGTGCGGGTCTGGGCATGGCGGTGGCGGTTTTCGATGAGCAAGGTGAATCCGTACGCGAAGTCAAAGGTGAGCTGGTGTGCACCCGGCCGTTCCCATGCATGCCGGTAGGTTTCTGGAATGACACTGATGGCTCGCGCTATCACGCGGCCTATTTCGCCCGTTTCCCCAACATCTGGTGCCATGGCGACTTTGCCGAGATCAATGGTCGTGGCGGTTTCGCTATCTATGGGCGCTCCGACGCCACCCTGAATCCCGGAGGCGTACGCATCGGCACTGCGGAGATTTACCGCCAGGTTGAGCTACTGCCGGAAATTGTCGAATCGTTGGTGATCGGGCAGGAATGGGCGGGCGACACCCGCGTCGTTCTGTTCGTGAAGCTGCGTGATGGCCAACAGCTCGACGATGATCTGGTGGCGCGGGTTAAACAGCAGGTGCGCAACAACACCACACCACGTCACGTTCCTGCGAAGGTCCTGCAAGTCGTGGATATACCCCGGACCAAGAGCGGCAAGATCGTTGAGCTGGCTGTTCGTAATGTCGTTCATGGTGAGTCGGTGAAGAACGTCGAGGCACTCGCCAATCCCGAGGCGTTGGAGTACTTCCGTGATCGCAGTGAGCTGACTGTCTAAGGGCCGGGGAGAGGCGCATGGGGGCACTGCAATGGTGCCCCCTGGGTGCAAAAACTTCCCGAGCTTGATACTTGTTCTATTCCTGGTAGTCGAGGTTTTGGCGCCGCCAGGCTGTCGGTGTCATGCCGTACTGAGCGGTGAACCAGCGGATGAATGAACTTGGGGTCGAGTAGCCAAGCAGACCTGCGACCTGGCTGAAGGAGTAACGTGGGTTCGCCATGTAACGGTTCAAAAGTTCGCGTCGTACTTGATCATGCAGTTCGGAGAAACTGACGCCGCTGTCTTCCAGTCTGCGTTGCAAGGTGCGCACATTTACGTCGAGGGATTGGGCGACCAGACTGATCGAGGCCCGATCCATGGGTAGCAGCAGGTAAATGGCCTGGCGTACTTCATTCAGGGTCGAGCCCTTGCTGGCCCCAGGCAATGCTTCGAAAAACTCTCGTGCATAGTTCGCCATTACCGGGTCAGCGGTTGGATTCGCCGTATTCAAATCAGCGACAAGGCAGACAATGCCATTGAACTGGCAGTTGAATTCAACGTTACAGCCAAATACCCGACGGTGGACGTTCAGGTCTGCCGGGGCGTTGTGAGTGAAGCTTACGCTCTGTGGGCGCCAACTCTTGCCGAGCAACGCACTGCAAAGTCGATGCAGCACCCCGATTGCCAGTTCGATACTTTGCCGCTTTGGCGTGGCCGGGTCGATTGTGATTTCCTCACGGATGATCACTATCTTGTCTGTCTCCGAGATATCCATTGCCAGGGATTCGTTGAGCAGGTGCCGGTATTGTCCGATGGTGGTCAAGGCATCGCGCAGGGTTGGCTGGTGGGTGAGCAACAAGCTGATTGCGCCGAAACTCGAAAGCTGTCGTGACTCAGCCATGCGCAGGCCAAACGTTTCGCAACCACTGGCCTTTGCCGACGCTTCAAGCAACTTTGCCACAACTGTCATGGGGATGCGCAATTCCGGATTCTTCAACATCGCCTTGCTGAGTGCGAACTCATTGAGCAGTGGCAGAGGATTGAGAGCCAGTTGCGTGCACAATTCCAGGTAATTCGTCAGGGCAGCTGTACGTGCCATTAGGGCCATGATGTTGACCTCGTTGTTGTTGTGTTTATTGCCCCATCCTGCCCAGTGCAGAAGTGAAAAATTCGTCTGAAGTGGCAAGTGAATATTTCAAAATCAGGCCCTTTATAGAGGTTTGAGCGAGAAATGAAAACCGTCCTGCCTGCATCCTCCAAAGTAATTTTGCAGACCTTAAATGTTGGGGTTTCGGGCGTTGTACTTTTCGGAATTTGTCGTGAAATGGGCAGTGGCTGGCACCAAATGTACAGCATGGAGGTCCGGTAAAACTTACCTTGCCACACCACGGTTCGAAGTGGATAGGGTCCCTGTACTTGCTGTTTAGCGGCGGGAGAACAGTGGGACAACACCTGAAATACGGGAGTGAGAAAAAACACCATGCTGACTACAAAAATAATCAAGCCAGCGCCAGACGCTTATGCCTACCCGCTACTGATCAAGCGCTTGCTGCTGTCGGGGGTACGGTACGAACCAGATCAGGAAATCGTCTATGCGGACAAACTGCGGTACAGCTACCGCATGCTTCATGAGCGAATCCAGCGCCTGGCCAATGCCCTGACGGCGGCGGGCGTCAAGGCTGGGGATACCGTAGCGCTGCTCGACTGGGACAGCCATCGCTATCTGGAGTGTTTTTTTGCGGTCCCGATGATCGGCGCAGTTCTGCACACCGTGAACATCCGGCTGTCCGCAGACCAGGTGCGCTACACCATGAATCATGCTGAAGATGATCTGGTGCTGGTCCATGACGATTTTATCCCCCTGATCGAGCAGATTCACGAGGGGCTATCGACCGTCAAAGGTTACATCCAACTCTCTGACGACGTTGCAGCCGTTACGGATTTGCCCGTGCTGGGGGAGTATGAGTCTTTGCTGGGCAAGGCCAGTGCAAACTACGACTTCCCTGATTTTGATGAAAACTCGGTGGCGACCCTTTTCTACACAACCGGTACTACGGGCAATCCTAAAGGCGTGTATTTCTCACACCGCCAGTTGGTGCTGCACACCTTGAATGCAGTCGGGACGTTAGGTGCCTATCAAGGCCAACCGTTGCTACGTTCCGATGACGTCTACATGCCAATCACTCCCATGTTTCATGTGCATGCCTGGGGCGTGCCTTATGTCGCCACATTGATGGGGGTCAAGCAGGTATATCCCGGTCGATACGAGCCCAATCGCCTGGTCAGTCTCTTTCGCGAAGAGAAGGTCACTTTTTCCCATTGCGTGCCCACAATCCTGCAAATGATCCTGGGATGCGAAGAGGCCACCCGGACTAACCTGTATGGCTGGAAAATGCTCCTGGGCGGAAGTTCCTTGACCATGGGTATCGCGCAGCGAGCGACCAGCCGTGGCATACGTGTGCATGCTGCATATGGGATGTCAGAGACCTGTCCATTGCTCTGCACCACCTACCTGCATGCGCAGGATCTTGAATTACCTGCACAAGCTCAGCTCCCCAGTCGAATCAAGACGGGGACGCCATTACCGATGGTCGATCTGAAAATCATCGATGCGGGCGGCAATGACGTTCCTCATGATGGTGAGTCGCTCGGTGAAGTCGTGGTGCGAACGCCATGGTTGACCCAAGGTTATTTCAAGGATGAGGAACAGAGTGCAGAACTGTGGCACAACGGATGGCTGCACACCGGTGACATGGCTTCGATCGATTCCCGGGGGGTGGTGGAAATCAAGGATCGAATCAAGGATGTGATCAAGACGGGAGGGGAATGGGTCAGTTCGCTTGAACTGGAGAGCCTGATCAGCGAACACTCATCGGTCAGCGCTGTCGCTGTAGTCGGCATCGCCGATGAGCAATGGGGCGAGCGCCCGATAGCCCTGGTAGTCTGCGTACAAGGCAAACACCTCGACCAGGCATTGCTCGAAGCCCATCTACAACCGTTTGTGGCGTCTGGCCGTATCAACAAATGGGCGATTCCGAGACGGTTCAAGTTCGTCACGGAGATTCCTAAAACCAGTGTTGGAAAGATCAACAAGAAACTGATTCGGGAATCTGAGACCAACTGAACACATCATAGGGACATAGACCATCTCAAAAGCGCATACATTGCCCTCCTGGGAGTACGTGAGGTGGTCGGCATGCGAGTCTCTGGCGCATGTAGCTCACGAATTGGGTCGAGCAGCGGGGAAGTAAGCATTCAGCGTAGCAGTCGGATGTTGAAATGGGGGGACTTACAGCCGCCCGCACTCGACTACCTGAGACTACAAACTAAGAACCGATAGTTCCGTGACAGGCCTGTGTGAAAGCTTGCTTAAAAACTGCTACAAAGCTGAATGAGTAAAGCCGATCGGACCGGCGGGCCGGGGACACAGCGGATACCTACATCCAATCCATTATCGGGGCGACGGAGAAACGGCGGGAGAGCGGGGCAGGTGTGGCGTCGACTCGAGCTACCTGAGTAGCTACGTTCATTGTGGCGAGGGGGGCTTGCCCTATTCGTCAGCGTAGTAGTTGGAAAGCACCATTGGTGTAGAAGCCCATTCTTACTCCAATGGTGTTTTGGCAGAAATGGAACAGATTTATTTTTTCGTCCCCTTTTTCCTCTCCGAACCTGTATATGTCTAGTCCTTCAATAGGTTTACACCGGCTTCACCCTTTTATGCACAGGTTTCGCTACTCATGGGTCGGCACTGCGCAAGCGTAGGGCCGACTTTTCATCGTGCTCTTAGCTGGATAAGTTCATGTGTAGTAGTGGAAACGGTCTGCCTTCACCGTCCAAAGGAGAGCGACCTGTTTGAACGAACCCGTAATGGAGATAGAAGCCTACCGCCTGGGGATTTTGCTCGTTTACGTCAACGCTCATCGTATAGCGCGAACTGCGGGCGTGATTCAGTAGCGCACGGCCTATACCTTGGCCGCGAAGATCAGGATCAATGAAGAGCATTTCTACGTGGTTTTGATTGAGTCCAATAAAGCCAAGCGGACAGTGTTTCACGCCTAACGCAATCCATACGTCAACAACGGGTAGATAGATGTCGCGAAGCTGCGGAAGCAGAGCGTCTATGTCGGACTCTTGAAGGAAGTGGTGAGTAGCGCTAACGGATCGCAGCCAAATGTCGAGCAGTTGCGGGTAGTCGGCAGCATTGGCCTGACGAATGATCATGAAATCAACCTTATACACTTGATATCGAAATAGAGGCACGCCAGTAAATAGCGGCCGCGTAAGTGTCGGCATCTGTATGACCGCTTCGCGAGTTAACGCCTGGGCGGTGCACGGCAGAGGTAGCCGAAAAGGAGGGGAGGTGAAAAATACTTTGTGTTTTTCGATGCGTCAAGAAAACGGGCGCTTGAGAAGCGTCAAGTGCGCGCTCAATCAAAACACCCGTCTCACCTGAGATGTTTTCCCTGAGCATCGAATTGTGAGCACAATGCTAAACACGCTTACGCATGATAAACTCTTACGAAGTCCAACAAATAACCAGTAAGAGCTCGAGCAGCATGCTGATACTACTTAAAGGGGAAACCAAAGGTTTAAAGATTGCACCTCGCTGGCCATCCTCTAAAGTATTAATTGAAGAAAATGTATTTCTTAAGTTGCTTGAAGTCCAGTCAAAACTCCCATCATCCATTAAGCTACTGCTCGTTCGTGGATATGAAAATAAAAGTAGCAGGCTTGGTATGTTCAGGCACATATCAAGATGGCTAGGTATCAAGCTATTTTGCACATGCTACCCCAGGCGAAAGAGCGAGGTGGATGATATATTTGGCTCCAATGGGCATGACGTGGATGGCTCTCATGTAGATGTGTCAATTGTTCTGAATGGAAAAAGACTGCGATTTTTGCCCCTGGGAGTCTTTACATCGTTGAGTCTTCAACATAGTAGAACGGATGAGCACCTTACTGTTATTAAACTCGTCAAAGGAGCACTTGAGCAGTGCGACTTCAGCATCCACCACAACCAAACAGAGAGCATGCAAATCCATTGTGACTATAATGGGTGACTACAGTGACGAAGACGGCCTGTTTGTTGGACACATCGTGGATATCAAGGATGTCGTGGGTTTTCATGGCGAGTCGCTCAGTGAACTCCGAGTCGCATTTGAAGAGGCCGTCACCGATTACCTGGAGACCTGCGCCAAACTCGGACGCGCACCGTAGAAACCCTACTCGGGTAACCTGAGCTTGTGCCTGGCGCAGAGCCCAATGAATACGAGCGGAGCAACGATCATGGAATACGACGAAAAACTGATTGAAGACGCCGTGCTTGCCCTGTTGGCAACCTTCAGTTCCGACGACGGCAATGCCTGGAAAGGGTTCGACTTCGAGATCATGAACCGATTGCATGAGCACGGTTTCATCAGTAATCCGGTGAACAAGAACAAATCGATCTGGTTGACGGCGGAAGGGCTGGAGCGAGGTCGGCAGATAGCCGATCGATTGTTTGGGGTAGCTCCAGGGGAGCCTGCATCCGACTCGCGTTCCTGAGTGCCACATGAGAACAAGTCAGCGGTAACGCCACCATCGGCCAGGTGGTTTTTTGGATTGCATACGGATGAACAGGAGGTGTTGGGAAGGCGCAGTCCTCTACCTTCACCACTTGGTGCGGGGGCGTTGTCGAGTGTGAAAGCACCGAGGATTTGAAGGCGATCGCCGCGCACGCGATAAGGAATTAGATAGGACCAGTTTGGTACTGCCCATTCGCGCGTCTGTTTGACTCGCCCTTCACGGCCCATGGCCGGAAACTGAGCCAATTTATCTACACTGGCGAAAATTGCATCGGAAAAGTCGTCAGCGGCCTTGGGATTTTCAAGAGCAATATAGTTGGCTTCGTCTTCCAGGTTTTTGAGTGCTTTTTCCAGCCACTCAACCCGCATTCCGACTCCAGCGCCGAGCGCGCATCGCCGCCACTTGGTCTTCGCTGGCGAAATTGCCTTGGTCAGCTTCCTTTACCGCCAATTCGATCTGTGCGGTCAAGGTCCTTTCGTGCTCGATGTAGTCGCGCAGAACATCCATCGCCAGGTAGCTTGCAGTTTGGCCGTTTGTCTTGGCCAGTTCGACGAGAGAATTCGACAAGTCTTCCGGCAGGTCCAGGGATATCCCAGTCATGGCAGCCTCGATGATGGACGTTTGTCGGGCATCTTACACCGTCAAGCGCCCGCTTGAATCAACAGGCTGTCGCGAGGTGTGTCTCGACATAAATCATTTTCTTTTCTGCACAGATTTAGCCGGTTGCTGGAGATGATAGAGGCTTAAAGGAGCGCTGGCTAAACAAGGTCATCTTCGTCGTCTTTCAGGTGGCGATACCAACCATACAACGCCAAGGCAAGGATGGCGAAGATGATGACTATGAGGAGGATGGCTATGTAACGCATTTTACTCAGTGCCTTCGGCGTGAGTGTCTGTTTGGAACGCGTCCTTGCCGGTGAGCGAATGTAAGCTCCCGGCAAACAGCTGTCTTTAATACATAAGTTTGGGGGAAGGGTAGCGGTTGGACCGACGCCGGGAGAGTTGTGCGCAAACCACCGATCCTGAACGAACCCTGTCACTCATCCAGGTTTCATTATAGGCGACGGGTCAGCGGCCTAGGATGAAGGCGTCGGCTCAAATCACCGCACCTCCCACAGGAATCTAAAAAATGATCTCAAACACAATCAAAGTCGCGCTAATCGCCAGCGCTTTGCTGTTGAGCGCCTGTTCGGGGACAAGTACCCACAGCTGTTATTCCGAAGACTGCCAGCCGTCTGCTGGCTTTACCCCAAGCCACAGCAACAACCCCGGCAAACTGAATTTCCAGGGCAGTGCGCTTGGCAGCAGTTTCAGTGAATACAGCTCAGGTTTGCTGCAGGGCGACTGATTCGTCGCGAATTTCAGAACGGCCTTCTTGATCTGACGATCAAGCCTCAACGCTGGGCAAACGTATCCGCCCGACTCCCCGACACCTTCCGGCAATGCACCAGCGCATCGCGAATCATGAAGTTCACCAGGGTCGGTGACACCCCCAACTCCTTGGCGATGTCCTTCTGTGGCACGCCATGCAAGCGGTACATCTCGAAGGCATAACGCGTGCGGCTTGGCAGTTCGGTCAGGGCGTCGGCGATGTTTTCCAGGGTGGAGAAGTTGATGTGCGAGGTTTCTGGTGAGGCGCCCTGGATGACCACGTTTAGGCCTTCTTCTTCAGGGCCGGAGTATTTCTGCTCCAGGGCCTGCTTGCGGTAGTGGTCGATGGCCAAGTTGCGCACGATCTGGAACAGGTAGCTGAGCTGCGCCTTGAACGAGGAGGTGATGTTCGGCGCCGATTGCAGGCGGAAGAACGCGTCCTGCACCACATCTTCAGCGCGCGAGCGGCAGCCGGTGATGCGGGCTGCAATCTTGACCAGTATCAGTCGATTGTCGACGAATGCCTGAAGTAGCGGCGAATCGCACCTGCTTGTGGACGCTTGTTCCGTCATGGAGATCACCTTGCTGCCAATAGGTTAGTGGGACGACAAGAAGGCCGGGGCCGCCCTACACATCGAGCGACAAATTATGTTGAATGATAATGATTGTCAATTGAGAAAGAGAACTAATGCTCCTCAAAGGTGCAGAGTGAGAACTGCGACACGCTGTCGCGCCTTGGTCTGGTTGGCTAGCAGGGCAGTCGACTAATTATTTGCCAAGGTCATCCGTTCTCATTGGTGAATGGCTTCGGGCTGCAGCCCCGGACACCACAGCATTGCCAATGCCTTGCGCGGTCGGCGAAGACCGCGTCCTGCATGCCCCCCCAATGGGGCGTGACGTTACGACACCGATTCCAATTGCAAGCCGAATTCAGGCAGGAAACCTCATGACCGACGCGTTCGAACTCCCCAGCACACTGGTCCAAGCCCTCCAGCGCCGCGCGGCCCTGACGCCGGATCGGGTGGCCTTGCGTTTTCTCGCCGAAACCCAGGACCAGGCTGTGGTGCTCAGTTATCGCGAGCTGGATCAGCGGGCGCGCACCATAGCCGGCGCGCTGCAGGCCGAGGCCGGTTTTGGCGATCGCGCGGTGTTGCTGTTTCCCAGTGGGGCGGATTACGTCGCGGCGTTTTTCGGTTGCCTGTATGCCGGGGTGATCGCGGTGCCGGCCTATCCGCCGGAATCGGCGCGCCGGCATCACCAGGAGCGTCTGCTGTCGATCATCGGCGATGCCGAGCCGCGCCTGTTGCTGACCAGCGCCGGGCTGCGCGATTCTTTGCTGCAGATTGAAGGCGCGCCGCCGCTGCTGTGTGTCGATACCCTCGACAGCGTCCACGCCGAACGCTGGGTCGCGCCGGACCTGGCAGACGATGACATCGCCTTCCTGCAATACACCTCCGGTTCCACTGCATTGCCTAAGGGCGTGCAAGTCAGCCACGGCAATCTGGTGGCGAATGAATTGCTGATCCGCCACGGATTTGGCATCGACCTGAACTCCGACGACGTGATCGTCAGCTGGCTGCCGCTGTACCACGACATGGGTCTGATCGGCGGCCTGTTGCAGCCGATTTTCAGCGGCGTGCCGTGCGTGTTGATGTCGCCGGCGTACTTCCTCGGCCGGCCGCTGCGCTGGCTCGAAGCGATCAGCGAATACGGCGGCACCATCAGCGGCGGGCCGGATTTTGCCTATCGTCTGTGCAGCGAACGGGTCAGTGAGTCGGCCCTGGAGCGCCTCGACCTGAGCGGCTGGCGCGTGGCCTATTCCGGGTCGGAACCGATTCGTCTCGACACCCTCGAGCGCTTCGCCGAGAAGTTCGCCAGCTGCGGTTTCACCGAAGACAGTTTCATGGCTTCCTACGGTCTGGCCGAAGCGACGTTGTTCGTCGCCGGTACTGCGCGTGGCCAAGGCATCGGCAATCTGCGGGTGGACGACGTGGCCCTGGCGCAAAACCGTGCCAAAGCCGGCGAGGGCAGCGCGATCATGAGCTGCGGCATCAGCCAGCCGGAGCATGCGGTGTTGATCATCGACCCGGCGTCGCTCAGCGAGCTGGCGGACAACGCGGTCGGTGAGGTCTGGGCCAGCGGCCCGAGCATCTCCCACGGGTACTGGCGCAATCCCGAAGCCTCGGCCAAGACCTTCGTCCAGCACGCAGGTAAAACCTGGCTGCGTACCGGTGACCTGGGCTTCATCCGCGAGGGTGAACTGTTCATCACCGGGCGCCTGAAAGACATGCTGATCGTGCGTGGGCACAACCTTTATCCACAGGACATCGAGCAGACCGTCGAGCGTGAAGTGGAGGTGGTGCGCAAGGGTCGCGTCGCGGCCTTTGCGGTGAATATCGACGGTGAGGAAGGCATCGGCATCGCCGCGGAAATCAGCCGCAGCGTGCAGAAAATCCTGCCGCCCGACGGCTTGATCAAAGCCATCCGCCAGGCCGTGGCCGAGGCCTATCAGGAAGCACCGAGCGTGGTGGTGCTGCTCAATCCGGGCGCCTTGCCCAAGACCTCCAGTGGCAAACTGCAACGCTCGGCGTGCCGAAATCGCCTGGCGGATGGCAGCCTCGACAGTTATGCGCTGTTCCCTTCGGCGGTCAGCGAAAATGCAACCAACAGCGAATCCGGCTCGGAATTGCAAAGCCTGATTGGGCAGATCTGGTGCGAGCAATTGCAGGTCCAGCAGGTCGCTGCCGACGATCACTTCTTCCTGCTGGGCGGTAACTCCATCGCGGCCACGCAGGTGGTGGCGCGTCTGCGCGAACAACTCGGCCTGGAACTGAACCTGCGCCTGCTGTTCGAAGCGCCGACCCTGGGCGCGTTCGCCGAAGCGGTGGCCCGGCAACAGCAGGACGGAGGTCTGGCCCAAGGCGCGATCACCTCGCTGTCGCGCACCGAGGCCATGCCGCAATCCCTGGCGCAAAATCGCCTGTGGATCACCTGGCAACTCGATCCGCAGAGCAGCGCCTACAACATTCCCGGTGCCTTGCGCCTGCGCGGCGAACTCGACGAAGACGCGCTGCGCAGCAGTTTCCAGCAGTTGATCGAGCGCCACGAATCCCTGCGCACGCGTTTCTTCGAGCGTGATGGTGTGGCGTTGCAGCAGGTCGATGCGGCGGCTGAATTCAATCTACAATGCATCGACATCAGCGATCTGCCGATGGCCGAACGTGAAGCCCGGGCCCGACAAATCCGCGAGGACGAAGCGCGCACCCAGTTCGACCTGGAGAAAGGTCCGTTGCTCTGGGTGACGCTGGTGCGCCTCGACGACGAAGATCACCAGCTGCTGGTGACGATGCACCACATCATCGCTGACGGCTGGTCGATGAATGTGTTGATCGACGAATTTTCCCGGCTGTACGCGGCGGCAACCCAAGGGCAACAGGCCACGCTCGCGCCGCTGCCGACCCAGTACGCCGACTACGGCAGCTGGCAGCGCCAATGGCTGGCGCAAGGGGAGGGCGAGCGCCAACTGGCTTACTGGAAGGCGCAGTTGGGCGATGAGCATCCAACCCTGAACCTGGCCACCGACCACCCGCGCTCGGCGCAACAGCTGCACAGCGCCGCCCGCCACACCGTGCGCCTGGACGCGGCGCTGAGCGATGCCATTCGCCGCACCGCCCATGCCCACGAAGCCACGCCGTACATGCTGTTGCTCGCCGCGTTCCAGACCCTGTTGCATCGCTACAGCGGACTGCGCGACATCCGCATCGGCGTGCCGAATGCCAACCGTCCGCGCCTGGAAACCCAAGGTCTGATCGGCTTCTTCATCAACACCCAGGTGCTGCGCGCCGAGGTGGATTCGCGCCTGCCGTTCGTTGAGCTGCTGGCGCAAACCCGCCAGGCCGCGTTGGGTGCACAGGCGCATCAGGACTTGCCCTTCGAGCAACTGCTTGAGGCCTTCCCCCAGGCCCGTGAACAAGGCCTGTTCCAGGTCATGTTCAACCATCAGCAGCGCGATCTCAGCGCCTTGAAGCGCCTGCCCGGGCTGCTCGCCGAAGAGCTGCCGTGGCACAGCCGCGAGGCCAAGTTCGACCTGCAGTTGCACAGCGAAGAAGACCGCAACGGTCGCTTGAGCCTGTCCTTCGACTACGCCAGCGAGCTGTTCGATGCAGCGACCATCGAGCGTCTGGCGGAGCATTACAGCCACCTGTTGCGCGCCATCGGTGAGCAACCGGAAACCGCCATCGGCGACCTGCCTCTGCTGACCGGACCTGAGATTAATCAACAAGCCGAGTGGGCCGTTGCACCTTGCCCGCCTGCCAGCCAATGGCTACCGGAACTGCTCAACCATCAAGCGCGCCAGACCCCGGAGCGCACCGCGCTGATGTGGGACGGCGGCAGCCTCGATTTCGCCGAGCTGCACACCCAGGCTAATCGCCTGGCCCACTACCTGCGCGACAAAGGCGTCGGTCCGGATGTCTGCGTGGCCATTGCTTGCGAGCGCTCGCCGCAACTGCTGATCGGCCTGCTGGCGATCATCAAGGCCGGTGGCGCCTACGTGCCGCTCGATCCGGATTACCCGGCCGAGCGCCTGGCCTACATGCTCAGCGACAGCAAGGTCGATTTGCTGCTGACGCAAACACCGTTGCTTGATCGCCTGCCGGCCAGCGAAGGTGTCAGCGTCATTGCCATGGATGCCCTGCATCTGGAGAGTTGGCCGAGCCATGCGCCGGGCCTGCATTTGCACGGCGACAACCTGGCCTACGTTATCTACACCTCCGGCTCGACCGGCCAACCGAAAGGCGTCGGCAACACCCACGCGGCCCTCGCCGAACGCCTGCAATGGATGCAGGACACTTACCGCTTGAATGAAACCGATGTGCTGATGCAGAAAGCGCCGATCAGTTTCGACGTGTCGGTGTGGGAGTGCTTCTGGCCGTTGATCACTGGAGCCCGGCTGCTGCTTGCCGGCCCGGGTGAACACCGCGATCCGCAGCGCATCGCGCAGCTGGTCCAAGCGTACGGGGTGACCACGCTGCACTTCGTGCCGGCGCTGCTGGCGGTGTTCATCGACGAGTCGCTCAGCGCCGAATGCACCAGCCTGCGCCGGCTGTTCTGCGGGGGCGAAGCGCTGCCCGCCGAACTGCGCAACCGCGTGCTGGAACAGCTGCCGGCGGTGCAATTGCACAACCGCTACGGCCCGACCGAAACCGCGATCAACGTGACCCATTGGCACTGCACCGCCGCCGATGGCGAGCGCTCGCCGATCGGTCGACCGTTGGGCAACGTCGTCTGCCGTGTACTCGACAGCGACCTCAACCCGGTGCCGGCCGGTGTGCCGGGGGAACTGTGCATCAGCGGTATCGGCCTGGCCCGCGGTTACCTGGGGCGTCCGGGCCTGACCGCCGAGCGTTTTGTGGTCGATCCACTGGGCGAGCAGGGCGCGCGCTTGTACCGCACCGGTGACCGTGCGCGCTGGACCGCCGATGGCGTGATCGAATACCTCGGACGTCTCGATCAGCAGGTCAAGCTGCGCGGCTTCCGCGTCGAGCCGGAAGAAATCGAAGCGCGGCTGTTGGCACAAGTCGGCGTCACCCAAGCGGTGGTGCTGGTGCGCGAAACGTCAGCCGGCGGTCAGTTGATCGGTTACTACACCGCCGATTCCAGTGAAGCCGAAGAAGCCCAAAGCACCCGCCTGAAAACCGCTCTGGCCGCCGAACTGCCGGAATACATGGTCCCTGCGCAGCTGATGCGCCTGGAGCAAATGCCCCTCAGCCCGAGCGGCAAACTCGACCGTCGCGCCCTGCCGGAACCCCAATGGCAGGTGCGCGAACACGTCGAGCCTGTGACTGCGCTGGAACAGCAGATCACCGGCATCTGGCGTGAAGTGCTGGGCCTTGCGCAAGTCGGCCTGCGCGATGACTTCTTCGCCCTCGGTGGGCATTCGCTGCTGGCCACGCAAATCATTTCCCGCACCCGCCAGGCCTGCGACGTCGAGTTGCCGCTGCGCGTGCTGTTCGAACACAGTGAGCTGGGCGCCTTTGCCGAAAAGGTGCGCCTGATCCAGGCCAGCGGCCGCACCAACGAACAGCCGCCGATCGCCAGGGTCGACCGCAGCCAAGCGGTGCCGCTGTCCTATTCCCAGCAGCGCATGTGGTTCCTCTGGCAGATGGAGCCGGACAGCCCGGCCTACAACGTCGGCGGCATGGCGCGCTTGCGCGGGGTGCTGGATGTCGAGCGTTTCGAGGCCGCGTTGCAGGCCTTGATCCAGCGTCACGAAACCCTGCGCACCACTTTCCCGAGCGTCGATGGCGTCGCGCGCCAGCAGGTGCATGCCGAGGCCGGCGTGCGCCTGGACTGCAAGGACTTCACCGCGCTGGATGCCGATGGCCGCGAGTGGCAAGTGCAGCAACTGGCCGACGATGAGGCGCACCAACCCTTCGATCTGGAAACCGGATCGCTGCTGCGCGCCTGCCTGGTCAAGACCGCCGAGCAGGAACACTACCTGGTGCTGACCCTGCACCACATCGTCACCGAAGGCTGGGCGATGGACATCTTTGCCCGGGAACTCAGCACGCTCTACGAAGCCTTCGTCGACGACCGCGAATCGCCGCTGGCGCCGTTGCCGGTGCAGTACCTGGATTACAGTGTCTGGCAGCGTCAATGGCTGGAGTCCGGTGAACGCCAGCGCCAGCTCGACTACTGGACGGCGCAACTGGGCCGTGAGCATCCGCTGCTGGAATTGCCCGCCGACCGTCCGCGTCCGCCGGTGCAAAGTCACCAGGGTGAGTTGTACCGTTTCGACCTGAGCGATGAGCTGGCGGCACGGGTCCGCGCCTTCAACGCGCAAAATGGCCTGACCCTGTTCATGACCATGACCGCCGCCCTCGCCACGCTGCTGTACCGCTACAGCGGCCAGACCGACCTGCGCATCGGCGCGCCGGTGGCCAACCGCATTCGCCCGGAAAGCGAAGGGCTGATCGGCGCGTTCCTCAACACCCAGGTGCTGCGTTGCCAACTGGACGGGCAGATGTCCGTCGGCGAGTTGTTCGAGCAGGTGCGCCATACCGTGATCGAAGGCCAGTCCCATCAGGACCTGCCGTTCGATCATCTGGTGGAAGCCTTGCAGCCACCGCGCAGCGCCGCCTACAACCCGCTGTTCCAGGTGATGTGCAACGTGCAGCGCTGGGAGTTCCAGCAGAGCCGCCGCCTCGCCGGCATGACCGTCGAATACCTGGCCAACGATGCCCGCGCGACCAAGTTCGACCTCAACCTGGAAGTCACCGATCTCGATCATCGCCTCGGTTGCTGCCTGACCTACAGCACCGACCTCTTCGACGAGCCGCGCATTGCGCGCATGGCCGCCCATTGGCGCAACCTGCTGGAGGCGCTGATTGCCGATCCGCAACAGCGCCTCAGTGAATTGCCGTTGCTCGACGCCGGCGAACAACAGCAGTTGCTCGATAGCCTTGGCGTCGAGCCGGGCGAGCATCGACTCGACCAGTGCATCCATCAGTTGTTCAGCGAACAGGCCCAAGCACGTCCCGATGCGCCGGCCTTGACCTTCGCCGGGCAGACCTTGAGTTACGCCGAACTCGACAGCCGCGCCAATCGCCAGGCCTGGATGCTGCGCGAGCGCGGCGTCGGCCCGCAGGTGCGCGTGGGCCTGGCGCTCGAGCGTTCGCTGGAGATGGTCGTCGGCCTGCTGGCGATCCTCAAGGCCGGTGGCGCCTACGTGCCGCTGGACCCGGAATACCCGCTGGATCGCCTGCACTACATGATCGAAGACAGCGGCGTCGGCCTACTGCTCAGTGACGCGGCGATGTTCCAGTCCCTTGGTGAACTGCCCGCGGGCGTTGGCCGCTGGTGCCTGGAAGAAGACAGCGCGGCGCTGGCCAACTACCCGGTCACCGAACTGCCAAACATCAACCTGCCGCAACACCAGGCCTACCTGATCTACACCTCGGGCTCCACCGGTAAACCGAAAGGCGTGGTGGTGTCCCACGGCGAGATCGCCATGCATTGCCGCGCGGTGATCGAACGTTTCGCCATGCGCCCCGAAGACTGCGAGTTGCACTTCTATTCGATCAACTTCGACGCCGCCACCGAGCGTCTGCTGGTGCCGCTGTTGAGCGGTGCCCAGGTGGTGCTGCGTGCCCAGGGCCAATGGGACGCGGAAGAAATCTGTGGCCTGATCCGTCGCCACCCCATCAACATCCTCGGTTTCACCCCGAGCTACGGCAGCCAGTTGGCGCAGTGGCTGGCGACCCAAAACGCAACCCTGCCGGTGCGCATGATCATCACCGGCGGCGAAGCGCTGACCGGTGAACACCTGGCGCGGATTCGTGCAGCGTTCAATCCCAAGCTGTTCTTCAACGCCTACGGCCCGACGGAAACCGTGGTCATGCCACTGGCCAGCCTCGCGCCCCAGGTGTTGGAAGAAGGCGCCGGCAGTGTGCCGATCGGCAGCGTGATCGGCGACCGCGTGGCCTACATTCTCGATGCCGACCTGGCGTTGGTGCCGCAAGGCGCGACCGGCGAGTTGTACGTCGGTGGTGCCGGCCTGGCCCAGGGTTATCACCAGCGTGCGGGCATGACCGCGGAACGTTTTGTGGCTGATCCTTTTGCCGGCAACGGCGGGCGTATCTATCGCACCGGCGACCTGGTGCGCCAGCGCGCCGATGGCCTGGTGGAATACCTCGGGCGTATCGACCATCAAGTGAAGATTCGCGGTTTCCGCATCGAGCTGGGTGAGATCGAAACCCGGTTGCTGGAGCATGAATCGGTGCGCGAAGCGGTGGTGCTGGCGCTCGATGCGCCGAGCGGCAAACAGCTGGTGGGTTATCTGGTCTGCGACGTCGCCGAACAGGACGAGTCCCGACAAAGCGCACTGCGCGAAGCCCTCAAGTCGCACCTCAAATCCCAGTTGCCGGATTACATGGTGCCCACGCACCTGGTCCTGCTGGCGAGCATGCCGCTGACCGCCAACGGCAAACTCGACCGCCGCGCACTGCCTGCGCCAGACCCGGAGTTGAACCGCCAGCAGTATGTGGCACCGAGCAACGAGCTGGAGCTGGCGTTGGCGCAGATCTGGTGCGAAGTGCTGAACGTCGAACAGGTCGGGCTCAACGATAACTTCTTCGAGCTCGGTGGCGACTCGATCCTGTCGATCCAGGTGGTCAGCCGCGCGCGGCAGCAGGGCATTCACTTCAGCCCCCGCGACCTGTTCCAGCACCAGACGGTGCAGACCCTCGCCGCCGTGGCCACCCGCACCGAGCAGGTCACCGCCGAGCAAGGCTTGATCAGCGGCGAGTCGCGCCTGACGCCGATCCAGCACTGGTTCTTCGACACCGCCATTCCCCAGCGCCAACACTGGAACCAGGCGTTGCTGCTGCAACCGAGCGTAACTCTCGAACCCCATCGCCTGGAGCAAGCGCTGCTGGCGGTGATTGAACAGCACGATGCGTTGCGCTTGCGCTTCAACCAGGTGGGCAGTCAATGGCAAGCCCGGCACCAGGCGATGTCCGATATGCCGGTACTGTGGCAAGTGCGCGTCACGTCCATGGACCAATGCGCCGCCCTGTTCGCCGATGCCCAGCGCAGCCTCGATCTTGCAGAAGGGCCGATGCTGCGTGTGCTGCTGGTCGATGGTTCCGAAGGCCAGCAACGCCTGTTCATCGCGATTCACCACCTGGTGATCGATGGCGTTTCCTGGCGCGTACTGCTGGACGATCTGCAAAACGTCTATCGCCAGCTCGACGCACAACAGCCGGTGAAACTGCCGGCCAAAACCAGCAGCTTCAAGGACTGGGCCGCGCGCTTGCAGGCCTATGCCGGCAGCGAATCCCTGCGTGAAGAACTGGGCTGGTGGCAGACGCAATTGGCCGGGCCGAGCGCCGAGCTGCCCTGCGATCATCCGCAAGGTGGCCGTCAGCATCGCCATGCGCAAACCGTCAGCGTGCGCCTCGACAGCGAGCGCACCCGGCAATTGCTGCAGCAGGCGCCGAGTGCTTATCGCACCCAGGTCAACGACCTGCTGCTGACCGCGTTGGCCCGAGTATTGTGCCGTTGGAGCGGCAACGATTCGGCGCTGATCCAACTCGAAGGCCATGGCCGCGAGGCGCTGTTCGACGAGATCGACCTGACCCGCACCGTCGGCTGGTTCACCAGCGCCTATCCGCTGCGCCTGACACCTTTGAACATCGAAGAGGCGGCCGGGCAGGGCGCTTCGATCAAGGCGATCAAGGAGCAACTGCGTGCCGTGCCGCACAAGGGGCTGGGCTATGGCGTGCTGCGTTATCTGGCGGATGAGCCAAGTCGTCAGCGCATGGCCGAGCTGCCGGCGGCACCGATCACCTTCAACTACCTGGGGCAGTTCGACCAGAGCTTTGCCGCCGATGCGCTGTTCCATCCGCTGGATGAAACCATCGGCGCGGCCCACGATGCCCGGGCGCCGCTGCCCAATGAATTGAGCGTCGACAGTCAGGTCTACGGCGGCGAGCTGGTGCTGCGCTGGACCTTCAGCGCCGAACGTTACGAGCCACAGACCATCAGCGAATTGGCCGATGCTTACCTGGGCGAACTGAGCAGCTTGATCGAGCACTGCCTGGGCGCTGACGCGGGCGGTCTGACGCCGTCGGACTTCCCGCTGGCGAAACTGACCCAGGCGCAACTGGATGCGCTGCCGATTGCCGCGGCAGTGATTGAGGACGTCTACCCGCTGACGCCGATGCAGGAAGGCATGCTGCTGCACACCCTGCTGGAACCGGGCACGGGCCTGTACTACATGCAGGATCGCTACCGCATCAACAGCGAGCTCGATCCCCAGCGTTTCGCCCAGGCCTGGCAAGCGGTGATCGCCCGCCACGAAGCCCTGCGCGCCTCGTTCTGCTGGAATGTCGGCGAAGACATGCTGCAGGTGATCCACAAGCCGGGCAGCACGCCGATCGAATACCTGGACTGGAGCGACATCGTCGACGCCGAGCAGGAGCCAAAGCTGCAGGCCTTGCTCAAGTCCGAGCGCGAGGCCGGGTTCGATCTGCTCAATCAGGCACCCTTCCACCTGCGCCTGATCCGGGTGGGCGCGGCGCGTTACTGGTTCATGATGAGCAACCACCACATCCTGATCGATGCCTGGTGCCGTTCGTTGCTGATGAACGACTTCTTCGAGATCTACACCGCCCTCGGCGAAGGCCGGGAAGCGCAGTTGGCCGTGCCGCCGCGTTACCGCGACTATATCGCCTGGTTGCAACACCAGAGCCTGGCCGAAGCGCGGAATTGGTGGAAAACCAACCTGCAAGGCTTCGAGCGAACCACGCCGATCCCGAGCGACCGGCCGTTCCTGCGCGAACATGCCGGCGACAGCGGCGGCATGATCGTCGGCGATCGCTACACCCGCCTCGATGCCCGCGACGGTGCACGCCTGCGTGAACTGGCCCAGGCCCATCAGCTGACCATCAACACCTTAGCCCAGGCGGCGTGGGCCCTGGTTTTGCGCCGCTTGAGCGGTGATCGCGACGTGCTGTTCGGTGTAACGGTGGCCGGGCGTCCGGTGCAGATGCCGGAGATGCAACGCACCGTCGGCCTGTTCATCAACAGCATCGCGCTGCGGGTGAAAATGCCCGAAGACCATCAGCGTTGCAGCGTGCGCCAATGGCTGAGCGGTCTGCTCGACAGCAACATGCAACTGCGTGAATACGAGTACCTGCCGCTGGTGAGCATCCAGGAAAATAGCGAACTGCCCAAGGGCCAGCCGCTGTTCGACAGCCTGTTCGTGTTCGAGAACGCCCCGGTGGAGGTCTCGGTACTGGACCGTGCGCAAAGCCTGAACGCGACGTCGGACTCGGGCCGCACTCATACCAACTTCCCGCTGACGGCGGTGTGTTATCCGGGGGATGACCTGGGCTTGCACCTGTCCTACGACCAGCGTTATTTCGATGAGTCCACGGTCGAGCGCATACTAGGCGAGTTCAAGCGCCTGCTGTTGGCGTTGGTCGAAGGCTTCCATGGCGACATGGCGGACCTGCCGCTGCTGGGTGCCGAAGAGCAGGACTTGCTGATCCACGGCTGCAACCAGAGCGAACACGCATACCCGCTGGAGCAGAGCTACGTTGCATTGTTTGAAGCACAGGTGGCTGCGCATCCGCAGCGGGTCGCCGCCAGTTGCCTGGATCGGCAATACAGCTACCTGGAGCTGAACCAGTGCAGCAACCGCCTCGGTCATGCACTGATGGCGGCGGGCGTCGGGCTGGATCAGCCGGTGGCGCTGCTGGCCGAACGCAGCGTCGACCTGCTCGGCATGATCATCGGCAGCTTCAAGGCGGGTGCGGGTTATCTGCCGCTGGACCCGGGGCTGCCGAGCCAGCGCCTGGGCCGCATCATTGACCTGAGTCGCACGCCGCTGCTGGTTTGCACTCGGGCCTGTCACGAACAAGCGCTGGCGTTGCTGGATGAGTTTGGTTGCGCCAGTCGGCCGCGGTTGCTGGTCTGGGAAGAAGTGCAGGCGAGCGATGTATCGGTGGTCAATCCGGGCATCCACAGCGGGCCGGATAACCTGGCCTACGTGATCTACACCTCCGGCTCCACCGGTTTGCCCAAGGGCGTGATGGTCGAACAGCGCGGCATGCTCAACAACCAGTTGAGCAAGGTGCCGTACCTGGACCTGAGCGCGGCCGACGTGATTGCCCAGACCGCTTCGCAAAGCTTCGATATTTCCGTGTGGCAGTTCCTCGCCGCGCCGTTGTTCGGCGCGCGGGTGGACATCGTGCCGAACGCCATCGCCCACGACCCGCAAGGCTTGCTCGCCCATGTGCAGAGCCAGGGCATCACCGTGCTGGAAAGCGTGCCGTCGCTGATCCAGGGCATGCTCGCCCAGGAGCGCATGAGCCTCGACGGCCTGCGCTGGATGCTGCCGACAGGGGAGGCGATGCCGCCGGAACTGGCGCATCAATGGCTGCTGCGCTACCCGCAGATCGGGCTGGTGAATGCCTATGGCCCGGCGGAATGCTCGGATGACGTGGCGTTCTTCCGCGTCGACCTGGCCTCCACCCGCGGCAGCTACTTGCCGATCGGTACGCCGACCGACAACAACCGCCTGTACCTGCTCGACGGTGCGCTGGAACTGGTGCCGCTGGGTGCGGTGGGCGAGTTGTGCGTCGCGGGCACCGGCGTCGGGCGCGGCTACGTCAGCGATCCGCTGCGCACTGCCCAGGTGTTCGTGCCGAACCCGTTCGGCGCACCGGGCGAGCGTCTGTATCGCACCGGCGACCTGGCCCGCCGTCGCACTGACGGCGTGCTGGAATACGTCGGGCGGATCGACCATCAGGTGAAGATTCGCGGCTACCGCATCGAACTGGGTGAAATCGAAGCGCGCCTGCATGAACAACCGCAAGTCCGCGACGCGGCGGTCGGTGTGCAGGAGGGGGTCAATGGCAAGCATCTGGTGGGCTATCTGGTGGCGGCGGATTCGACGCTCGATCCGTCTGAACGCCTGGAGCGCATCAAGCAACGCCTGCGCGCCGAGCTGCCGGAATACATGGTGCCGCTGCACTGGCTGTGGCTCGACAAGCTGCCCCTCAACGCCAACGGCAAACTGGACCGCAAGGCCCTGCCGGCGCTGGAGATCGGCCAGCTGCAAAGCCAGGACTACCAGGCGCCGCGCAACGACCTGGAGCAGACTTTGGCGGACATCTGGGCCGAGGTGCTGAAGGTGGAGAAAGTCGGCATCCGCGACAATTTCTTCGAATTGGGCGGGCATTCGCTGCTGGCCACGCAGATCGCCTCGCGGGTGCAGAAAACCCTGCAGCGCGATGTGCCGCTGCGGGCGATGTTCGAATGCAGCACGGTGGAGGAGCTTTCTGCGTACATCGATGGGTTGGCGGCCAGTGAGATCACCGAGGAGAAGGTGGATCGGTTGAATGATCTGATGGCGGAGTTGGAGGGCCTTTGATTCTCTAGCGCCTGTGAATCCCTCATCGCCAGCAGGCTGGCTCCCACAGTCGATCGCGTTCAACTGTGGGAGCCAGCCTGCTGGCGATGAGGTTGTACGTATGCATACATTCGTGTGATTGACTACAGACCCTCATCCGCTCAGTCTTCCTGCTCCCTTTCCACCGGCGGAGCCACTCGATGCCCTTCGTAACGATAGACGGCCAACCCCTCCACTACCTCGATCAAGGCACCGGCCCGGCAGTCCTGCTGGCGGGCAGTTACCTGTGGGACCAGGCCATGTGGGCCCCGCAGATTGCCACGTTGTCGCAACAGTATCGGGTGATCGCCCTGGACCTGTGGGGCCACGGTGAATCCGGGCCGCTGCCTGCCGGCACAACGTCGCTGGATGACATCGCACACCAGGCCCTGGCGCTGCTCGATCACCTGGACATCGATCGCGTGACCCTGGTCGGCCTGTCGGTGGGTGGCATGTGGGGTGTGCGCCTGGCGTTGGCGGCGCCGCAACGGCTCAACGGGCTGGTGTTGATGGACACTTACGTCGGTGTCGAACCGGAACCGACCCGGCAATACTATTTTTCGCTGTTCAAGATGATTGAAGAAACCGGCGTCATCTCGCCGCAATTACTGGATATCGTGGTGCCGATCTTTTTCCGTCCGGGCATCGATCCGCAGTCGGCGCTGTATCAGGACTTCCGCAGCAAACTCGCCGCGCTGCCGCCTGAGCGTTTGCGTGAAAGCATCGTGCCGATGGGGCGGATTACCTTTGGCCGGGGTGACCTGTTGCCGCGTCTGGGGCAATTGAACGCAGCGACCACGCTGGTGATGTGTGGCGATCAGGACAAACCACGTCCGCCGAGTGAAACGCAGGAAATGGCCGGGTTGATTGGTTGCCCGTATGTGCTGGTGCCGGAGGCGGGGCATATTTCCAATCTGGAGAATCCGGGGTTTGTCACTCAAGCGTTGCTGCAGTTTCTAAACGAGAGAACCCGAGCGACCGCGTAATCGTTCTTCGCGAGCAAGCCCGCTCCCACAGTAGATCCCGGTCAAAATGTGGGAGCGGGCTTGCTCGCGAGGGCGTCGGTGAGTTCACCACCGAATCTTCGGAAAACTACTTCGGCCCAAGAATCTGCGCCAACTTATCCGGCGAAGGCGCCCCTTGCTGTTGCTGCAACTCGCCCTTGTCATCCATATAGAAAATCGCCGGAGTGGCCTGCAGCTCCAGGTCTTCCATCAATTGCATATTGGCCGCGAGCTTGGCCTGGATCGCCGGTGGCACTTCTTTCAAGGCCTTGAGCGAGCTGCCCTTGCCAGCCGCTTCGTGGTCCGCCAGGGCTTTTTGCGGGTCCTTCGCAGCCAGCAGCGCGGCGGATTTGCCCGGGCTGTCCTCGCGAATGATCCCGACCATGATGTGCCGCAACTGCACCTTGCCGGCCTTGACCCACGGCCGCGCCTGTTCCCAGAACATGTTGCAGTAGGGGCAGTTCGGGTCGCTGAACATGTAGACAATGCGTGGCGCATCCTTCTTGCCGTCGGCGATCCAGTTGCTCGTTTCCATCTTGGCCCAGACTTCCTTGGACATTGGCGCGTACACCAGTTTCTGCAACGGCGCGCTGCTCAGGTCATTGCCTTTCTCGTCGTACAGGTTGCCCAGCAATACATGCTTGCCATCGGGCGTCAGGTACAGCGCCATACCGCGGTTCTGGTATTGCGCCGCGTACCCGCGCAGGCCGTCGGGGGCGTCGAATTGACCGACGATTTTCGCGCCCTTGGCCTCGATCTTCTTGATCGCCTCGGGCAGCTCTTCGGCCTGCACCGATGGCAGGTGCAGCAGGGCGGCACCCAGGCTCAGGGTTAGCAGGTGGCGGAGGCGGGGCATGGCAGTTTCCTTGCAGAAGTGGCAGGTACGGAATCGAAGTTTTCCAGGGCGCGGGCCAGGCTGGCTTGCGACAGCTCGCCCAGGTGGCTGCCCAGCAGGCGGCCGTCGGGACTATAGAACAGCGTAGTCGGCAAGGCCATTGAGCCGACAGCCTGGCCCAGGCGACCGCTGCCGTCGAACAGCACATTGGACAGGCTCAGGCCCTGGGTCTCCAGGAAGGTGCTGACACTTTGCATGCTTTCGGCCTGGTTGACGAACAGGAAGGTCAGGTCCGGGCGTTGCATCTGGGCGTCTTCCAGCACCGGCATTTCCCGGCGGCAGGGCGGGCACCAGGTGGCCCACAAATTGATCACCAGCGGGCCACCCTTGTAGTCCGCCAGTTGCACGGTTTCACCGGCGGAATTGCGCAGGGTGATCTCCGGCAGGCGCGTGCCCTGTTCATAAATGGTCAGCGAGAAGGTCGCCAGCAACCAGAACGCCAGGCCGCTGGCCACGCCGAAGCCCAGCGGACGGCGCAGGCCCGGGCGACGCCAGCCCCGGTACAGCGCGGCGAGCACCAGCGCGATGACCCCTGGCCAGGCGAGGAACCCGCCATCGCGCAGGTCGATGACCTGCCACGGATCGCTGCGATAGTGGGCCCAGTAAACGGCGACGAAACCGATCCGCGCCGCGAGCATGCCGATCAGGAAAAGGCTAAACAGCACCGACTCGGGGTTCTCGCCACCGCGCTTGGCCACCCGCCAACCGACGAACGTCGCCAGCACCAATGCACTGATCAGCAGCAAATGGTTGAGCGCGATGGCAAAGGTGCCGAGAGTAAAGGTCAGCATTAACGGGCGTCTCGGGTGGTGGTCCAGCGTTGCAGGAAGGTGTCGGCATCGACCTCGCCGGTGATGCGCTGGCTGCGTCGCTCGAGGCCGTCGGCACCTATCCACAGCAAGCTCGGTGGGCCTGGCACTTTGTAACGGCCGAGCAGTTCACGGCTGGCGGCATTGTCGGCGGTGACGTCCAGTCGGAGCAAGCGCACGTCGCTCAGGGCTTGCATTACCTTCGCTTTGCCGAAAACCTGTTTTTCCATGACCTTGCACGACACGCACCAGTCGGCGTAGTAGTCCAGCAGCACCCACTGGCCTTGCGCCTGCGCCGCGTCGAGTTCGCGCTGCAAGGCCGCAGGGTCCTTGATGGTGGTAAAGGCGTCGTGGCCGCTGGGCACGGCGGCGACGGCCGAGCCGGAAGTGCGGAACACCTGCAATGGCTTGAACAGGTCATCACTGCCTCCCGCCGCGCCGATCATCAACAGGCTGCCCCACAAACCCAGCAGGAGCGAGGTGGCGCCGAACAGATGGGCGATGCGCCCAAATCCGTCCGACTGCTTCCAGGCGCTGTAGGCCGCGACCAGCAGCAATGCACCACACAAGCCGACCCACAGCGACTCATCCAGCACCGGGCGCAGCATCAGCAATGCCGTGGCGAGGAACAGGAAGCCGAAGATGCCCTTGAGCAGGTTCATCCAGGCGCCAGGCTTGGGCAGGAAACGATTGCCCACCGTCACCAGCAGCAACAACGGCACACCGATGCCGATGCCCATTGCAAACAGGATCAATCCACCGTGCAGCGCGTTGCCGCTCTGCGCGATATAAAGCAGCGCGCCGGCCAGCGGCGCGGTCATGCACGGGCCGACCAGCAGGCCGGACAACGCGCCCAAGGCACCTGCGCCGACCAGGCTGCCACCGCGCTGGTTGCGCGAGACGTTTTCCAGGCGATCACGCACCGCCACCGGCAGTTGCAGCTCGAAGAAACCGAACATCGGCAAGGCCAGCAGCACGAAAATCGCCGCGAAACTGCCCAGCAACCAAGGGTTTTGTAGCCAGGCTTGCAGGTTCGCCCCGAGGGATGCGGCCAGCACACCCATCGCCGCGTACACCAGCGCCATGCTCACCACATAACTGCCGGCCAGGGCCACGCCACGCTTGGGCGTCGCGCCGCTGCCGACGATCAGCCCGGCCAGAATCGGCAGCATTGGCAGCGAGCAGGGGGTGAACGCCAGCAGCAGGCCCAGGCCGAAGAACACCAGCAGGCTCCAGCCCAGGGCGCGTTGCTGCAGATTGCTGGCCAGGGCCTGGTCCGGCGCTTCATTGGCCGTGCCCAGGGCGTTAGAGTTGCCCAGGTCCACGACCCGGGTTTGCGGTGGATAACACAGCCCGGCATCGGCGCAGCCCTGGTAACTGACCTTGACCTGACCGCTGGCGCCCGCCGGGAGCTTCAGCTCCAGGCCTTGACGATAAACCTGCTGTTCACCGAAAAACTCGTCGCTGTGGGCTTCGCCTTCCGGCAGCGCGGGATGCTGCTCGACAGCCAGACCGTCGAATTTCAAGCGTTTCTGATACAGGTAATAACCGTCGGCAATCTGCCAGAACAGCTGGGTTTCGCCGGACTCAAGGCGCTCGGAGGTGAAAACGAACGCTTTGTCGACGGGCAGGAAGTCGGGTTTGGTCTCGAACGGATTGCCGCCCGCCTGGGTCAGGCCGGAGAACAGCAGGGCGACGAGTAGAAACAGCTGACGCATGGAAAAGCCTTATCCTTTAGCAAGTGAGCTGCACAATGGGTGGTGTCGATTAACCGATGATTAACCCCGGTCGCCGGGTTTCAGCGGCAGTTGCGGCATAATGTCCGCTTAATCGGTCGATGGCCTAATCAGCGTTATTTACACGAGGCTCTCCATGCACGTACTGGTTTGCGAAGACGATGAGTTGATTGCCAGCGGCATCGTCGCCGGCCTGACGGCCCAGGGCCTGACCGTGGAACATGTCGCCACCGCGTCGGCGGCCCGGGCGATGCTCAAGGTCGCCGAATTTGATGTCATGGTGCTGGACCTCGGGCTGCCGGACGAAGACGGTCTGAAACTCCTGCAGCAACTGCGTCACAACGGCCTGGAGTTGCCGGTGCTGATTCTCACGGCCCGCGACTCGGTCACCGATCGGGTCGACGGCTTGCAGGCCGGTGCCGACGATTATCTGCTCAAGCCGTTCGACCTGCGCGAACTCGCCGCGCGGCTGCACACGCTGTTGCGGCGGGTGGCCGGTCGCAGCGTCAACCTGATCGAGCACGGCGCCCTGACCTACGACCCGAGCAGCCGCGAAACCACCCTGGCCGGCCAGCCGGTGGACCTGTCGCGCCGCGAGCAGTCGCTGTTGCAGGCGCTACTGCATAACCGCGGCCGGGTGCTGTCGACCGAGCAGCTCAAGGACAGCGTCTACGGTTTCAATGATGAACTGGAGAGCAATGCCCTCAACGTCCATATCCATCACCTGCGGCGCAAGCTCGGCAACGGCATCGTCGAGACCGTGCGCGGCCTGGGCTATCGCCTGGGGCCGGCCGATGGCGGAGATCAATCGAAGTGATGAGCCTGCGTTTGCGCCTGAGCCTGACGCTCGGCGGCGCCTTTGCCCTGATCTGGGCGCTGGCCGCGGCCTGGATGCTCAGCGACCTGCGCAATCAGATGATGTTTTCCCTCGACCAGCGCCTGGTGGCCTCGGCGCGCATGGTCGCCGGGCTCATGGAGCAATTACCGGCGTTGCCAAGCAAGGGCGAGGGCACCCATTTCAGCGCTGAACAACTGAACATTCCCGGTGGCATGGCGTGTCAGGTCAGTTCGTTGCGCGGGGAAATCCTCGCCCGCAGCCACAGCGATCCGGGGCAAACCCTGGAAGCCGAGAAAATGGGCTTCCACGACCAGATCATCGACGGCGCGCCGTGGCGCAGTTTCACCCTGGCCCGTGGCGATTTGCGGATCACCACGGCCGATCGGCAGATTGAACGCGAGGCGCTGAACATGTCGATCCTGTTGGCCGCTTCGGTGCCGGTGGGCGTGGCGCTGCTCGGCTGCCTGTGCCTGCTCTGGCTCGGCATCGGCCAGGGGCTGGCGCCGCTCAATCGCATGCGCGACGCCTTGATGCGCCGCAGCCCTGACTCCCTGGAGCCTTTGCAGGTCCAGCCATTGCCCAGCGAACTGCAACCGCTGCTCGACACACAGAACCAGTTATTCCAGCGCATCGGCAAGACCATAGAACGGGAACGGCGGCTGACCGGTGACGCTGCCCATGAATTGCGCAGCCCCCTGACCGCGATCAAGACCCACCTGCAAGTGGCGCGCATGACCGACGGCGCGGCCCGGGATCAATCCCTGGCCCGGGCTGAAGAGGGCGCCGATCGCCTGCACCGAACCCTTGAGCAACTGCTGTTGCTGGCGCGGGTCGAGGGCAGCCTGTCGTTCGACGATGGCGTGCAGTGCAGTGCCGAGCAGGTGGCGAAACTGGCGATCCAGGATGCAGCCGGGGGTGATCGTCAGCGCATCAAGCTCCATCTGCCAACAAGGGCTTCTCCCGCCCCGGTGAAAATGCCCGCCGTGCTGTCGATTGCGGCACTGCGCAACCTGTTGGATAACGCCTTGCGCCATACACCCGGCAACGGGCCGGTGGAGCTGAGCCTGGAAACCACTGGCAACCGCGTGCAGTTCGTGGTTCGCGACCATGGCCCGGGCATTGCCGAAGACGACCTGCAACACTTGACCCAACGTTTCTGGCGCAACGGCCAGAGCAACGGCTGTGGGCTCGGCCTGGCGATTGTCCAGGCGATCGTCCAGCGCTGCGGCTGTACCTTGCGTTTCGACAGTCGGCCGGATGGATTGCGGGTGGAGCTGACGATGCCGTTGCAACCCCTCTGACGTACATGAGATGTAACTTCTCGACATTGGCCGCCTGGACCTTCCACAACTATCGTTTTGCTCACTCTCAACGGATTGAGGTGACAGCACCATGGAAGCATCGATACGCACCTGCCAGGCAACCCCGGCCGACGCCGGCATCATCAGCCGCATCATCGAGCGCTCCATCCGGGTCGGTTGCGCGCTCGACCATCGCAACGATCCGCACATCGTTGCCACCTGGACCCACAACAAGACCATCCAGCACATCCAGCCGTGGCTGACCGATCAGCGGTTGTACCTGAGCATCGCCCTGCTGCAGGACAAGCCGGTAGGCGTCGCCATGGCCGCAACCACCGGCACGCTCGCGTTCTGTTACGTGCAGCCGGAATCGTTCCGGCGAGGGGCGGGGCTGGCGCTGGTGCAAGACCTCGAAGGCTGGTTGGTCGCCCGGGGCCTGAACCAGGCGCGACTCTATAGCACCAAGACCAGCGAAGCGTTTTATCGGCGCCTGGGCTACCAGCGGTGTGCCCGATCCTTCACGGTCGCGGGGCTTCACGCCATCCCCATGCATAAAGGCCTGGCGTCACCTTCATGGAAAGACGATCAAGGGTCTAAATCCCCGGCGCCCTGATGCGTTTCCAGAACAGGAAAACCTTATTGAGGGGTCGAGAGATGTCAGTCGCTACCAGGCTTATGGAAGACCAGTCGGCCCGGATCACTCCGGTGCCGGCCGAGACGCTTTATCAGTTCAACGAATCGCCGTTGCTGGCGCGTCAAAGCCAGCAGGAGTCCAACGCCCGCAGTTACCCGCGACGCATTCCCCTGGCACTCAAACGCGCCAAGGGCCTGTATGTCGAAGACGTCGAAGGCCGCACCTTCATCGATTGCCTGGCGGGCGCCGGGACGCTGGCCCTGGGGCACAACCACCCGGTGGTGATCGAAGCGATCCAGCGCGTGCTGGCGGACGAACTGCCGCTGCACACCCTGGACCTGACCACGCCGGTCAAGGATCAGTTCGTCCAGGACCTGTTCGGCCTATTACCGCCGGCCCTGGCCGCTGAAGCGAAGATCCAGTTCTGCGGTCCTACCGGTACCGACGCGGTGGAAGCCGCCTTGAAACTGGTTCGCACCGCCACCGGCCGCAGCACCGTGCTGTCGTTCCAGGGCGGCTACCACGGCATGAGCCAGGGCGCGCTGAGCCTGATGGGCAGCCTTGGGCCGAAAAAGCCCTTGGGTGCCTTGCTCAGCAGTGGCGTGCAGTTCATGCCGTACCCCTACGATTACCGTTGCCCGTTTGGCCTGGGCGGTGCGCAGGGGGTGAAGGCCAACCTCAACTACCTGGAAAACCTGATGAACGATCCAGAGGCCGGCGTGCAACTGCCCGCGGCGGTGATCGTCGAGGTGGTGCAGGGGGAGGGCGGGGTCATCCCGGCCGATCTCGACTGGTTGCGCGGCTTGCGCCGGATCACCGAAAAAGCTGGCGTGGCGCTGATCGTCGACGAGATCCAGAGTGGCTTCGCGCGCACCGGCAAGATGTTTGCTTTCGAGCACGCCGGGATCATTCCGGACGTGGTGGTGATGTCGAAAGCCATCGGCGGCAGCTTGCCATTGGCCGTGGTGGTCTATCGCGACTGGCTCGACACCTGGCTGCCGGGCGCCCATGCCGGGACCTTCCGCGGCAATCAAATGGCGATGGCCGCCGGTTCTGCGGTGATGCGTTACCTGGTGGAGCACAAGGTCTGCGAACACGCCGCCGCCATGGGCGAACGCCTGACCGAGCACCTGCGCATCCTGCAGCGCGACTTTCCGCAGCTGGGCGATATTCGGGGTCGAGGCCTGATGCTCGGGGTGGAGCTGGTCGATCCGACCGGCGCGCCCGATGCCCTGGGTCACCCACCGTCGTTTGCGCGACTGGCGCCGCTGGTGCAGCGCGAATGCCTCAAGCGCGGCTTGATTCTTGAACTGGGCGGGCGACATGGCGCGGTGGTTCGTTTCCTGCCACCGCTGGTGATCACCGCCGCGGAAATCGATCGAGTGGCCGAGATTTTCGGCCGGGCATTGGCCGCTGCCACCGCCAGTCTCTAAATTTTTCGGGCCCTGTAACGTTCCTTCTACATAGCGGCTGCACACAGCGTACAGCCCACCCTACAGCGATGGAGAGACAGCATGACGTCAGTATTCGACCGTGAGGACATCCTCTTTCAGGTCGTGGTCAACCATGAAGAGCAATACTCGATCTGGCCCGACTACAAAGCCGTGCCCGAGGGCTGGCGTACCGTGGGCAAGAGCGGGCTGAAAAAGGAATGCCTGGCCTACATCGAAGAGACCTGGACCGATATGCGTCCGCTGAGCCTGCGCCAGAAGATGGACGAGCAGGCGGCAGTGGCGCACTAAGCCATCTCGCATGAAAAGGCCCGCTGAACCGGTCAGGTCAGCGGGCTTTTTTGTATCTGGGGCGACATGCCCTTGTAGGAGCCCGGCTTGCCGGCGAAGGCGTCCTCGAGGGCCTCTTCGCCGGCAAGCCAGCTCCTACAATGTTTTGCGCCGCACGTGAA